>JAISXN010000189.1 GCA_031270525.1 Candidatus Symbiothrix sp.
AATAAAGCAATTGCATTGGCAGGATAACCTTTCAGCAGAAATTGAAAAGCCGCCAGATAATCTGTAAAAAAACGGTAAATCATGACTTTTTTATATTGTTTTTCAGGGAGATTTTTGTAAATCATCAAAAGATTATTCCGGAAATTCAGGAAAGTTTTGTGCGGATGTTCCATTTTCAACGTAGCGCCGCCAACATGGTAAACCGTCGATTGCGGAAGGCAAACGATTTTCTTTCCCCTCGCTCGCAATCGCCAACATAAATCAATTTCTTCCTGATGTGCAAAGAAATAAGCATCCAATCCGCCGGCTTCCAGATAGTCTTTCAGTCGGATAAACAGGCAAGCGCCGCTGGCCCAGAGAACTTCCGTTTCCAGATCATATTGTCCCGAATCCGCTTCAATCGTGTTGAAAATTCGTCCCCTGCAAAAGGGATATCCGTATAAATCCAAATAGCCGCCGCAAGCTCCGGCATATTCAAAAGCCGATTTATCATTGTAGGACAATATTTTAGGTTGCAATGCCGTTACTTCCGGATGATTTTCCAAATAATTAATAGCTGTCGTCAACCAATTTTCGGTGACTTCCACATCGGAGTTGAGTAGAACGACATACTCATAATCCAATTGCGCCAAAGCCTTATTGTAACCTTCCGCAAATCCGTAATTTTTATCCAACCGGATAAGCCGGACAGACGGATACGATTGTTCGAGATAGGGTAGGGAGTTGTCGGTTGAACCGTTGTCGGCCACGATGATATCTGCTTCCTCTTTGGATGTATTTTTTATTAATGCAGGAAGGAATTTTTCCAGCAACTTCCGACCGTTCCAATTGAGTATGACTACCGCAGTTCTTTTGTTCATAAACCGGTTTTTTTATATTTCCAACGGTTGTGTGTCCACAAATAGCCGGCAGGATCGCGCAAAATGGTTTTTTCCAGTAATTCCATGTATTTTTTTGTAATTTCAGATTCCTGATTTTCCGCCGGATTCTCGGAAACCAATTTGACTTTTCCTTCGTAAAAACTTCTTTTTGTTTTTTTAATATCCAGATAGCAAACAACCGCGCCGGTGTGCCGGGCGATTTTCTCTGTTCCGGTCAGTACCGGCGTATCCTGATTGAGAAAACGAACCCAAATATGCGAGTTATTCGGCGAAGGTTTCTGGTCGGACATGAATCCCAACAACCAGTTTTTCCCTGCTTTCCGCATTTTTACAATTTCCTTATACACATCGTATTTATTGAATCCTACCGAATGAAAACTTTTCCGGATACGCAGAAAAAGTTTGTCGGAAACTTTATTTCGCAACGGGCGGTATATTTGTCCGATAACCAAGTTTTCATCGGATTTTATCCACAAAGTGATAGACGTTACCCATTCCCAGTTTCCGAAATGTCCCAACAATAAAATCACCGGTTTGCCCTGTTTTAGAAAATATTGGACAAGTTCTTCGTTTTTGAAAACAAAATGCCTTTTCATGCGGGATGCAGGCATATTCAACAGTTTGATGGTCTCAAAGAAATAATCGCAGAAATGATGATAAAAAGCTTTTTCGATAACGCGGATTTCTTTTCGGGATTTATCGGGAAACGAATTAACCAGGTTTTTGCGAGCCAAATTTTTCCGGTAACCAACTATGTAATAAATGATAAAATAGGCTATATCGGAAAAAAAATACAACAGGCGCAATGGTAAAATTGCCAATAAAAAACACAATGCGTAAATAATATAGTATAAAAACCGGTTCATATCGACATCGTTACCTCATTTTCATTAAAATTACCCAAAGTTACGGGAATCAAATGATTTATCCAAGAAATTCGATAATCAGTTTCCACTTTGATATAATTTTCCGTAAAACCATGCATTTTATTACCCCTTTTTGTATGTTCAAACAGCACTTTCCGGCTTGTTCCAACTTGTGAGCGATAAAATTCCTTGATTTTTTGGTCGGAAATTTCCAATAATTGCCGGCTTCGTTCCTGTTTGGTTTGCGGATTTACCTGATAGTCAATATTCAAAGCCGCTGTTCCCTGCCGTTCGGAATAACTGAAAACATGCAATTGAGAAACCGGTAAAGATAGGATAAACTGTCTGGCAGTTTCGAAATATTCGTCCGTCTCGCCTCTCGTTCCTACAATTACATCCACGCCAATAAAAGCATTTGGAAATAATTCTTTAATTTTCAGAATTTTAGAGGCGAACAAATGTGTGTCATATTTTCTTCGCATCAGTTTCAAAACCTCATCGGAGCCGGATTGCAGCGGGATATGGAAATGCGGGGTAAATCGCCGGGATTGAGCGACAAACTCCAAAATATCGTCAGTCAGTAAATTAGGTTCGATAGAAGAAATACGGAACCGTTCGACGGATTCTACCTTGTCCAGCGCTTTCACCAGACCGAAAAAAGTTTCTCCGGTAGATTTTCCGAAATCGCCGATATTCACGCCGGTCAGAACGATTTCTTTTCCGCCGTCTTTTCCTGCTTCTTCGGCCATTTTTACCAAATCGGCTATTCGACCGTTGCGGCTGCGTCCACGGGCAAACGGAATGGTGCAATACGAACAATAATAATCGCAACCGTCCTGGACTTTCAAAAAGTATCGCGTGCGGTCGCCTTTTGAACAGGAAGGCGTAAATATGTGAATATCTTTGATTGGCGAAACGAATATCCTGTCGTCATTACGGGCGTGAGCAAGGCTATCCAGAAATTTTGCGATTTCCGCTTTTTGTCCTGTCCCCAAGACCAAATCAACGCCTTCTATTTTACTGACTTCATCCGGCTTCAGTTGTGCGTAACAGCCCACTGCAACCACATAAGAGCCGGGATGCTGCTTACTGATTTTCCGAATGGCCTGGCGGCATTTTTTATCTGCTAATTCCGTGACGGAGCAAGTGTTAATAATGCAAATATCGGCTTTTTCACCCGGCAGGACTTTGCGAACGCCTTGTTCGGCTAATTGCTTACCGATAGTGGAAGTTTCAGCGAAATTGAGTTTGCAGCCCAAAGTGTAATAAGCTGCTTTTTTGTTTTCGAAAACGTTTTTGTCAATCATTTAAATGAGATAAAGACCCTGCAAAATTACCGATTTTCGGTCAAATAGCAAAATTATTTTTATAGCGTAAAATTTTAGGAGAAAAAATCGTAAATTTGCAAAAAAACATTATGAAAAAGTTACCGATAGGGATACAATCTTTTGAAAAATTACGGTCCGGCGATTTTTTGTATGTGGATAAAACCGAAAACATATACAATATGGTCACAAACGGAAAAATTTATTTTCTTTCTCGTCCGCGCCGTTTTGGCAAATCCTTACTTATCAGCACAATGGAAGAACTTTTTAAGGGAAATAAAAAATTATTCGAAGGATTGTTTATTTACGACAGGTGGAATTGGGAAGAACAATATCCGGTTGTCCGGATAGATTGGACGCAGATCAAACACGGCACTCCGGAAGAAATGGAGCGTAGCATGGTTCCTTTTCTAAAACGAATGGCAACCGGTTACGGCATACAACTTTTTTCGGAATACGCATCCGACTGTTTTGGAGAATTGATTCAAACTTTGTATGCAAATACCGGAAAACAAGTTGTCGTATTAATTGACGAATACGATGTTCCGATACTGGATTCGATAGGCAAAAATATAGAAGAAATAAACAAAATACGTGAATTTCTTAAAGATTTTTACCGGATGCTGAAAGCTACCGACTACTGTTTAAAATTTACTTTTCTGACCGGTGTATCCAAATTTTCACGGGTGTCGATATTTTCCGTATTAAATAGTCCGAATGATATTACGTTGGATGAACGCTATGCCACCGTCTGCGGTTATACACAGGAAGAATTGGAATATTATTTTTCCAACCGTATCCTTGATACGGCAAATTATCAAAACTTGACTCGCGAAGAATTATTAAAATTTATTAAAGATTGGTACGACGGCTATTCATGGGATGGCAAATCGGCGGTTTATAATCCGTATTCGACTTTGTATTTTTTTGACAAACATACATTTGACAACTATTGGTTTAGTAGCGGTACACCTTCGTTTTTGGTTGAATTGATTAAAAAACGCAATGATTTATCGCCGGTATTATCACCGGTTACCATGACTTCGACGGCATATAACAGCTGGGATCCGGATAGTATAGGCGCTGTGCCGCTGTTATTCCAAACCGGTTACCTGACGGTTAAAAAAATGGAATTGGATTATGAACGAGTGCCTTTATACACTTTGGCATCACCCAATAAAGAAGTCAATATTTCCATGCAGGAACATTTGATGGTTGCTTATACTTCTTCTCCGATCGACCAGGTGAATAATTTACGCAAAGCGATGCAACAGCAAATCATGCAGAACGATGCAAAAGGCTTGGAAAACAGTTTTAAAAAGCTGTTGGCTTATGTTCCCTATCAGTTGGACGGTAAAAGCGAAGCCTATTATCATTCCATATTTCTGATAGCAATGAGTTTATTGGGATTTGATGTTCAAGGAGAAATAGCTACTAACCATGGGCGGATCGACGCTGTATGGGAACAGTCGGGACAGGTTGTCATTGCCGAATTGAAATACGGCGCCGGGAAAAAAGCCGAAACATTGCTCTCCGAGGCATTGACGCAAATTCACGACCGGCGGTATTATGAAAGATACATTGATCGCGAGCTGAAGTTATTGGGGATTGCTTTTACCGGGGTGGAGGTTGCTTGCAGGATTGAGGCGGATGCTAAGGCTTTTTCTGCCGGGTGAAAGATGAAATTTCACTTTAGCCAATAAAAAGACCGCAAAGACGCTTTGTGTTTTTTCGCGTCTTTGCGGTAGAAAATTTATAACTTGATGTTTATATGAATTAAATATTTCGGAGATAGAGACCATGTCCCTGCAAGTATCATGTAAGGGATGCCGATCGTAATCTCAATAAATCTACGGTTTCGATATACACAAAGTTGGATACCAATAATCCGCAGTCGGGAGGTTATTTGAAATCCGGACATTTATTCCTTCAACGTCGTACTGCGTATACACGACAACCGCAGTCGACGTCCAGGAAGTAGACAGACGCTGGTTTTTAGAAAGGGTGATCGGTGTCCCGTCGCCGGTGAAGCGCAAGGACCACGGCGGCCGGAAATTCATGCCTCCACCTGCCCACGACGATAGCCAGAACTGGAAAGTTTTCAGCGCCTCGTCAACTGTTGGTAACCGCCAGCCGTCTCCGAGCGCACGGCACGCTATGGCTGCTGTCTCCAAGCCGTAGTAGTATGCACTGGTTTCGACTTCCTCCTCATCGGGATGGCTGGTGGCCAGAGCCGGATTCTCTTTCAAATAATCAACCGTCCAGAGACCCAAGTTGTCCGGAAACTGCCAGGTATTGTATCGGTTAGTCCCACACTCCACAACCGGACCTGCCGTACTAGCTGAACTCAGAACTTCACATTCACCGTTACCCTCAATTATCGTGGGTCCACAGGAGTTTGATATAGTACACGTCAAATTACTCCAATCGAATGTTCCGACAGCCTTATACTTCAAAACAGCGTATGTTTTCGTTGAATCGATTATCTCTACCTTATCGTCTGCTATGTTCCAGGTTACCGTAGTGTCCGTCCCAAATGTTCGATAGGATAATTTAATCGTATCAATTCCATCCTTAGCGACTACAATAGGCAAATGTCGCATGAACCTGACGTTAGCCGGCGCCTCATCACAGGAATTCTTGATGCAGCGAACGCTCATCGTGTGACCCTTAACAACTGTCGGCACATCGTAAGTTCCATTTGATGACACACGAAAAGCCGTACTATCCCCATCGTCTGAAGAATGAAAACGAGTCTGCCCATCCCAATAATTTCCATTTCCGGTAGTTGTATTGATAACTCCTGCAAGCTGCGTCAACCATTTTTCATTCTGTTCATTAACGACAGATAATGTCTTGAGATAAGCCCATAAATCATTATAATGCGTCGAAGAAGGTAATATCCATTCATTCGGGCATCCTTGATCAAGTTCACCATACTTGTAATAATAGCCTCGCTCGCCTATCTCATGGGTTACTCCTGTTGCATTATTCTCGTATTTTGTATACATCGGATTCCCTTCCTTACTGTTTTGAGTCATCCAGGTACCCAATCCGTTAGGATACTTGTAAGTTGTGTAAACAGTATCACTGGTGCCGGTAACCGTTCCTTTGACTCCTTTATTGCCGACAACAGTAAATGTTCCCGAACCGCTGACATCGACTGCCGGCTTGCATTTGTTCTCTACTCTTACTTTAATATCGCTTCCATTGTAGATTCCGGGTCTGTCACAACTAATAGTAATCTGCATCGTTCCATTGCCCGATACAATAGATAAACCTTTCGGCAGCGTCCATTGATAGTCAACAGGACCTTCGGTTGCAATCACGAGGAAAATGGAGAACGTTGCATCCTGCAGATAGGTTTGTCCACGGAAAGAGCCTAGATAAGCCTCACTTGGTGGACCTGAACAACTTTTGGCAACAACACGTCCGCCTGACCCTTTCGCATCATCACTTGCCTGAGTGTTCTTAGCTTTCACCTTGAACGTATACGCTTCGTAAGTACCTTCCTCAGCTTTCACCGTAATCGAATTTGTTGTCGTTGTATATGTACTCTCAACAAGAGTTATGTTTTCATCAACGGGAGTTATGCCGTCAGGCAATGTCCAGATGTATTCGTTTGCTCCAACATCTCCGCAAGTAATCGTAAACTCATCTCCGGGGTCCAGATACGTTCCGGTCGCAGGAAGGGTTAGTGTCGGCTTAGCAGGTGTTTCCTGCTGTGCCGTTACGATAATGGTCCCAGTGCCGGTGGTAGCTTCGCTTGCACCGCAGACATTAACAGCTTTCACAGTAATTCCCGAAGCAGGGAAATTGTCTTCTCTTTTTGCCTTCAATATGATACTGCGCGTATTGGCCTCACCGGCAATTTCAAATCCGTCGGGGAATGTCCATTCGTAAGAGTCTACGGTCGTGAGACTTGCTGTCGCAGTAAAGAGTGTATTTACAGGAACGCTCGTCTTGGAAAAGGTAATCGACGCCGGTTTTTCAGGAACATCGCACTCTTCGTAATTGATTGGATTGACAGCTTGCCAACCTGTTCCTGTCCATACATACAAGCCGGGACCATCCAATTTGTAACCGGTATTAAAAACCAACATTCCTGCGGCGGCGGCTTTGTCGCCATCGTTGCCTAA
>JAISXN010000213.1 GCA_031270525.1 Candidatus Symbiothrix sp.
TTGAATTTTGATTTGATGAACGAAGCGGCCGCTGTGCTTTTTGAATTTTTCGATTTTACCAGTTTCAGCAAATTACATACGGATGTAAAAACCAACCTCTGCCGGATTATCCGGGCTGAATGGACACAAGCCGGCGACGTTTGGGTATTTACGATTACGGCCGACCGTTTTTTGCGGAACATGGTGCGTGCTATTGTCGGCACTTTGTTGGACGTCGGCAGGGAAAAGTTGTCGGTTGAAGGTTTCAGGGAGGTTATCGAATCAAAAGACCGGAGGAAAGCGGGAACTTCCGTACCGGGAAATGCGCTGTTCCTTACAAATATTGAGTATCCCGCATCGTGTACCCTGCACCGTTTACCGTGTACCCATTAATGCGCCTCCAACCAATTCTTCCCAACCCCGCAATCGGCAATCAACGGCACTTTCAGTCGGGCGGCATTCTGCATTTCTTCTACGACAATTCTGCGCACAGCATCCGCTTCGCCGGCGATTACGTTAAAATTCAATTCGTCATGCACCTGCATAATCATCCGCGAACGCAGGTTTTCTTCCCGGAAACGCCGGTGAATCCGGTTCATCGCCACTTTGATAATATCTGCGGCTGATCCTTGAATCGGAGCGTTTATCGCATTTCGTTCGGCATAACCACGCACCACTGCATTCCTCGAATTAATATCGGGCAAAAACCGTTTCCGGTGAAAGAGGGTTTCCACATAACCGTTTTGACGGGCTATTTCAATGCTTTTATCCATATAATCTTTTACGCCTGGATAGGTAGAAAAATACCCGTCAATCAATTCTTTAGCTTCAGCGCGGGGAACATGCAACTGCTCGCTTAAACCGAAAACAGAGATGCCGTAAATAATCCCGAAATTCGCGGTTTTGGCTTTGCGGCGCATATCGCGCGAGACCTGGTCGATCGGCAGACCGAAAATCTTCGCCGCCGTAGCCGCATGAATATCTTGTCCGCTCAGGAAAGCCTCAATCATGTTTTTGTCTTCGCTCAAGTGAGCCATAATCCGCAATTCGATTTGAGAATAATCGGCGGAAAAGAACAGACAGCCATCATCGGGAATAAACGCTTTGCGGATTTCTTTCCCTTCTTCGTCGCGAATGGGTATGTTTTGAAGATTGGGATTCGTCGAACTCAAACGGCCGGTCGCAGTTGTCGTCTGATTGTAAGTCGTATGAATCTTTCCGTCCACCGGACTAAGCAAATTGGGAAGTGCATCTACATAAGTGGATAACAGTTTTTTTACTTTCCGGTATTCCAGAATTTTTTCCACCACCGGATGTTTCGATTTCAGGTTTTCCAACACATCTTCGCCTGTTGTATATTGGCCCGATTTGGTCTTTTTGGGTTTTTCAATTATTTTTAGCTTGTCGAACAAAACCTCGCCGACCATTTTCGGCGAACTGATGTTAAATTCCACACCAGACATTTCATAAACAGTTTTCTCAATTTCCTGCAAATATTTCCCCAGTCCTCCGGAAGATTGCTTCAAAGCGGCGACGTCGAGCCGGACGCCGGCTTCTTCCATATCGGCCAAAACTTTCACCAAAGGCGTTTCAATTTCATAAAGCAATTCGGAAAAGTTATTTTTTTCAATCAAATCTTCAAAAACGGTTTTTAACTTTAAGGCAATGTCTGCGTCTTCGGCGGCATAATCCACCAATTGTTCGACGGGAACTTGCCGCATATTTAATTGGTTTTTCCCTTTGGCGCCAATCAATTCCTCAATATGAATCGTTTGATAATGCAAATACGTTTCGGCCAAATAATTCAGATTGTGGCGATATTCGGGATTCAATAAATAATGTGCGACCAAAGTATCGAACATCGGACCATCTACATAGACATTGTATTTTTTCAGCACATTCATATCGAACTTGATGTTTTGTCCGGTTTTCAAAATGTCGGGACTTTCCAATACTTCTTTGAACAAATCGACACGTTTTTGCGCTTCTTCGCGATTGGCCGAAACCGGGACAAAACAAGCTTCTCCTTCTTTCAAAGCAAAAGACATCCCTACTAATTCCGCAGTCAGCGGGTCGATACCGGTTGTTTCCGTATCAAACGCCACTGATTTTTGAGCTTTTATTCTTTCGATGAAACTGAGAATTTCTTCCGTCGTATCCAGTAAAAAATAATGATGGGGAACTGTCAGGTAGCTTTCAAAGCCGTCTGTCCGTTCTTCATGGGATTGACTATCGCCGAACGTTGTTTCCTGCTTTCGCGGGAATGACAGAGGAATATCGTCGAAAAGAGAGGTTTGAACAGGCTGTTGCGGCCGGTTTAAACCGACGGTCGCTACAACCGGTTTTTTCGTTTCGCCGAAAATCCGCGCCGAAAGTTGACGAAATTCCAATTCGTCGAAAATTTTCCGAAGGGCAGGTTCGTCTATTTCTTCCCGAAGTAATTCATCGGGATTAAATTCAATGGGAACATCCGTTTTAATGGTCGCCAGAAATTTGGAGAAAATAATCATCTCCTTATTCGTTTCGATTTTGGTTTTAAGCGAACCTTGCAATTGATCGGTATTTGCCAAGAGGTTTTCAATGCTCCCAAATTGAGCGATTAATTTTTGAGCGGTTACTTCCCCCACGCCCGGACATCCGGGAATATTATCCGATTTATCACCCATCAATCCGAGAAAATCAATCATCTGCAAAGGATTTTCCAAGCCATATTTTTCCTTCACTTCTTCTATTCCCAATATTTCAAAGTCATTGCTTCCGTATTTCGGACGATACATGAAAATATTCGTATCAACCAATTGTCCGTAATCCTTATCGGGCGTCATCATAAAAATTTCGTAACCGGCAGAAGCTTTTTTGGCAATGGTTCCGATAACATCATCCGCCTCGTAATTCGGGACTTCCAGAATCGGGATACGGTAAGCGCGGACAATCTCCTTGATAATCGGGACGGAAGCCCGGATTACTTCGGGTGTTTCTTCGCGTTGGGCTTTGTATTGTTCGTAAGCCTCGTGGCGGAAAGTCGGTCCGGGCGGGTCGAAAGCTATACCGATATGCGTAGGATTTTCTTTTTTCAACACTTCTTCCAAGGTATTCACAAATCCGAGAATAGCGGAAGTGTTGAATCCTTTGGAATTAATCCGGGGCATTTTCATGAATGCGTAATAAGACCTGTATATCAATGCGTAAGCATCTAATAGAAAAAGTTTCATCGTTTCTTTTATTTCAATATGAGTTGTAAAGGTAACGTTTTTTTTATTAGATAAAAAATCCTTACCTTTGCACTT
>JAISXN010000014.1 GCA_031270525.1 Candidatus Symbiothrix sp.
CGCAAAGGCCGGTTCAACTTGGATTTAATATAGAGGACCAATTCCACGTCTTCCAGCATTTTTGTTTCCGGATTTTTTATACAAAGCTCATCTTGAAGAAAATACAACATTTCCATTAACTGTTCATGTTCGTATTTCCCCGAATCTATCAGATTCAGGTATTCGAAAATTTTTTGTTGGTAATCGACCAAAATACCCGCCAGCAATTTTTTATAGCGAACCGTTGCCGGTTTGAATGAATCCGGCGCTACATTATCTATATTTTTTATAAAGACCACATCGGCGGAAATATCATTCAGGTTTTCAATCAAAGCGCCATGACCGCCTGGACGGAAAAGCAACTTCCCCTTATCGCGGAAAGGCTGGTTTTCCGCGTCGGCAGCAATTGTATCGGTCGATGATTTTTGTTCGCTGAAATCAATTTGATAATTCACTCCGAAAAGTTTGGCATACAAAGGTGATTTTTCTCCGGCTAATTTTTGAAATAACGCTCTGTGTTCGGGCGAAATCGTAAAATGAATAACCACTTGTTTCGCTTCGTTGCAAGTATAGAGCGCGCCCTCGACCAAATGTTCTTCCATTGCCGTCCGCGAACCATCGGGATAATTGTGAAACAAAATCAAGCCTTTGGGTAATTGCCCGTAATTCAAACCTTTATCCAGAAGCAAGTTCTCAATAATTTTCTTATATTCGCCCGACGAACACAAAGAAGGAATATTTATTCCTTCATTTTTTTCGCAGGCAGATTGCAACAAATCGTAAAAAGCGAATTTTGAAATCCCTTCAAAAAACTTTTTCAGGAAAGGACTTTCCGGTTTGGAACTTTCCGAATCAAGAGATTCAAACAAATCTTTGAACATCCGGCTGGCTGCCCCCGAAGCCGGCACGAATTTTACGATTTTTTTATTTGCTTTTAGATAAGAAGACCATTTGTCTATGAAAAAATCTTGCTCATTTTCAGGAATATACTTAATTCCTTTTTCGATAGAAGCCGAAGCGTAGATGGATAAATACGGAAAACCTTTTTTGAAATACGCCAGTTGCTCTTCTATCCGGTTGATTGATATGCCTTTGGCATTTAATTGCTGTATGTCGGTTTCTGTAAACATGGAAATAAACTTATTTATTGTGTTTTGGCAAATGTACGCAAATTAAAAATAAAATCCTAACTTTGTGGTTGGTTTATGCAAAAAGAATGGATGGAACTGTGTTAAAAAAAGAACAAAGCGCCTTTCCTGGCATTTATCGCAAATTGTTGCGAAGCGCCGGTGATTCCGTTTCTCAGGAGGATATAAAAAAAGCCAAAGAACACATTTTGGCGGCGGCTCATTCAGGCGCATATCTCAATGATGTTTACGGATTAAATCCCTTGTTCCGTAATCTTCAAACCGCTTTAATTATTTCGGAAGAAATCGGTTTGAAAGGTACGGTAATTGTTGCCGTTTCGCTTTCCCAATCGGTCGTACAAGGTTATTACACAGTCGAATACATTCGGAATACTTTTGGACGGGACGTGGGCGATATTATTCATGGTTTGATAAGAATCAGGGAACTGTATGCTAAAAATGCCGCTATCGAGACGGAAAATTTTCACAAACTATTACTTTCCTTTGCCGAGGACGTTCGGGTTATTTTGATTATGATTGCCGACCGTTTGTATTTGATGCGGACAGCTAAATCATTGTCCGAAGAACATTTACTGGAAATATCAGCCGAAGCGTCCTATTTATATGCCCCCATTTCACACCGTCTGGGTTTATACAAAGTCAAATCGGAGCTGGAAGATTTGTCCCTAAAATTTCAAGACCGTGAAATGTATGATTTTATTGCACAGAAAATCAACGAAACAAAACGTTCAAGGGACGTGTATATTGCCGAATTTATTGCGCCTATCAAAGCTAAACTGAAAGAGTTGCATCTGAATTTCGATATTAAGGGGCGGACTAAATCAATTCATTCTATCCGCAGTAAATTGCTGAAACAAAAAATTGAGTTTGAAAATATTTACGATTTGTTCGCTATCCGGGTTGTTCTTGTTACTCCGGTGGAAAAGGAAAAAGCGGAATGTTGGCAAGTTTATTCGGTGATTACCGACATGTATCAGCCCAATCCCAAACGACTGAAAGACTGGCTGTCTATTCCCAAAAGTAATGGCTACGAGTCCCTGCACACGACGGTAATGGGCCCGCACGGCAAATGGGTGGAAGTGCAGATTCGCAGTAAACGGATGGACGAAATTGCGGAAAGAGGTCTGGCCGCTCACTGGAAATACAAGGGTATCAAAGGCGAAAGCGGCTTGGACGAATGGATGAACAATGTGCGGGAAGTCCTCGAACACAAAGAATCGGCGCCAACCGATATGATTCAGGATTTCAAAATGGATTTGTATGACGACGAAATTTTTGTGTTTACTCCGAAAGGCGATTTGTTCAAATTGCCGCAATGCGCTACCGTGTTGGATTTTGCCTTTGCCATTCATACTAAATTGGGTTCGAAATGCGTTTCGGGCAAGGTAAACGGGAAAAATGCGACTATCAGGCATAAACTTCAAAGCGGCGACCAGGTCGATATTCTGACTTCTCCCAACCAAACGCCGAAACAGGATTGGCTGAGTTTTGTCCGCACGACCAAAGCCCGTGTGAAAATCAAACAATCGTTGAAGGAACAAGCCGCCAAACAGGTCGAATTTGCCAAAGAACTGTTGCACCGCCGTTTCAAAAACCGGAAAATTGAGGAAGACGAAGCGCGGTTGATGCGATTGATTAAAAAGAAAGGTTTTAAGACGGTTACGGATTTTTATGCCGAGATTGCCGGTGAAAAATTGGACGTTAACGCAGTTATCGACCAGTATTTGGATTTGGAAAAAAAGGAGCTGGAACAGCATACCGACCGGAGCGTCGAAAATTACACGGCGCAAACGCCGGTCGAAGAAATCACCAAAAACGAAGATGTATTGGTAATCGACCAAAACCTGACCGGCGTCGATTACAGTCTGGCCGGATGTTGCAATCCGATTTACGGCGATGAAATTTTCGGCTTTGTATCGTCAAGAGGCATCAAAATTCACCGGCGCAACTGTCCGAATGCGCCGGAAATGTTCAACCGGCATGGCTACCGTATAGTCAGTGTTCGCTGGTCGGGAAAACCGGGAAGTAATTATCCGGTGACTTTGCGGATTATCGGTAACGACGATATCGGCATTGTAACGAACATTACTTCTGTGATTTCCAAAGAAAAAGGAATGATATTGCGTTCCATCAACGTCGACCCTTCGGATGGACTGTTCCAGGGTACTTTGACGGTGATGCTGAGTGATAATGCGGTTTTGACGGGTTTGATTAAGAAAATCAAAGCTATCAAAGGGGTTAAACAGGTTGAGCGGTTGTAGGATATACTATGCGCGGGTACACGGTACACGGTACACGGTACACGGTACACGACAAAGAACAGCCGCTGTGTTCCGTTATCGTGTACCGTGTACCGTGCACCGTGTATCGTGTATTGTGAACTTATGCATAAAATCCCGCGTGAAGTTTAATCAAATCCGCCGCCTGCTTGTTGACATGCTTGTTCAAAATCTTCTGCTCGCTCTTTTCCAAAAGCGCGTAATTGCTTGCATGTTCTTTCAGATAATCTTCCTGAATATCTTTGCTGAAAAGGCCTATCAATTTACCCATTTCTTTCGGAAGCGAAATCTGCCCGATTTTACTGATGACGTTGTTCAACCTGTTTTCCGTAACATATTCTTCGGTTACAAGCAGTTGCTTATTAAGTTCGTCGCTGTAGGTCGGTTCGACAAACAGGGCCGGCTGCCGTTTCTTCACCGATTTCTTTTCGGCAAACCGGCTGTTTTTGCTCTTTAGCAGGATTCGCGCCCCATTGCCGAAATATAGCGGCTCTACCGGACGAATGACAATTCCTTCACAAATATTATCTTCAACAGGCGGTAATCCCAGCCATTCGGCAATATGGCTTTGGAAAGCGTTCGGATATTGCAAACATTCCTTCAAATCGCCTCTAAACAAGGTTTTTGCATACAGGAACTGTTCGGCTTCAAACAATTCGTTTACCTCGTCTACCGACAAATACCGGCCTTTTTCCTGCCTGTAAATAAAAATGTCAAATCCGTAAAATTCGTGAATGGGACTGTAAAACACGCCTTTTTGGATGTTCATCACTTTCGAATCGTTTTTCACGTCGGGATGCGGATATTTACCGCCAAACATCTCGCCATATACCAGCATGTTTCGTGTTCCGTCATATCTTTCTCTTACTCGTTGAAACAGGCGGATCACTTTGTCCCGGTACCTTTCAAGCAGTTCCTTGTAGTCATAAAACTTTTCCCCGTCTTCGACCAGGCTTGTCCGTTTGCCAAACCCAAGGTCTTGTCCGTCTGTCGTAAAGCAGCAATTCGACCCGTGTACTTTTTCCTGCACTACGTATTGCTGCGAATCGTATCCTTCCGACATGATTCTATTCATAAATTCTTTGTCGAAGGTGTTTTCTACCGAATTGTATTTTTTGAATTCCAACATAATTATCTGTGTTTATACGGAGAGGCCGTCAAAAGTTCAATTTTTTTTTTATATGTTTATTTTTTTGAGCGAAACCGTTATTTATTTCAATTTGGGTGTAAAGTTAAACAAAAAAAACCGAAATTGTGAAAAAAAATTGTGAAAATAAAGATTCTCTTATCAAATAATTTTTAAAGGTAATCGTTTAATTTATAAAGAATATGTTCAAAAAAAAATTAATTAAAAAGATAAAACTTGATGACAAAAATTATATATGTATTGATTGCTGCACTTTTTTACTCGTTCTCCGCCCTTTCCCAGGAAACGAAAGAAAATATCAACGACTATATCGCAAAATATCAGTTCCGGAAAGCCATCGCAGCGATTGAACGGCTAAACGATCCAGACAAAGAATTGATACGCCAAAAAGCGCGTTGTTACAGTTATTTGAGCAATTATCACAAGGCTATTGAAACATTGGCGCCGCTGTTGGAAGAATATCCCGACGATACGGAATTGAAGATGCAACTGGCTTTATGCTATAAAGATGCGTCCATGCCCGAAAAAAGCATAGAACAGTTTGACGAATTAATTGTGTTGGATTCTGCAAATGCTTATTTTATCGTTCAAAAAGCCGATTTATTATTGCAGTTGAATCAGCCGGACAGCGCCGAAACAGGCTATGCCCGTGCATGGGAGATAGACTCAACCGACTATCCTACGGCGGTTAAACTTATCAAACTCAATATTAACCAACAAAAATATCAGCCGGCTTTGCAGCACACGGAGGCAATTATCGCCAAAGATTCAAGCAATATGCAAATTAATCTGCTGAATGCCTATTGTTTTTACGGCTTGGAAAATTACTTCGAAGCCATCAATCGTTTTGAGAAATGCCACGCATTGGGCGATACTTCGCTGCTTTTGAATAAAAGTCTGGGTATATCCTATTTCTGCGAACAAAATTATGACAATGCCTATCCTTATTTATCGCAAGCGTACAGGCAAGATACGGCTAATAACAGCGTTTTATACGCTTTGGCGGCGGTCTGCGGAAAAACCGAAAATTATGAGGAATCCATACAACTGTTTGAGAAATTGATCAACCGGACGCTTCCCCCAAAAAACACTATGTACCTTTACTATAAAGGCTTGGCGGATGCTTACGACGATAATGAAAATTATCCGCAAGCGATTGAAAATTACCAACAGGCTCTCAATTATGCGTCTCCCTTCCAAAGCATAAACGTGCTGTTCAAACTTTCGGATGTTTCGGATATTGACCTGAAAGATTATGTCACAGCATTCGGTTATTACAAACAATACCGCGAGAGTTTGGCCGATTACCGGCAGACATTAATCATGGAAGACAGCCTCGTAAATCCGTTGGAAATCAAGTCGGTCGATCACAAATTAGACCGTTTGGACGAGCATATCAAATATATAGAAGGCCTTGTCAATAAACAAAATAAGATTAAATGAACCATATAGAAAGCGATTTCACTTTTCAGAAAATAGAAATCAGTCTTACAACCAATGCAATTGGGTATGTAAGCAATTGAGCATAATGTAGTAAGAAGAGTATTATATTTGAAAATTTTAATATATAGATACAAAAATGAAAAAGTTTGTTTTGTTATGGCTGTTTCTTATTGGTACATGGAGTAGCGGTTTTTCGCAATTAACCTCTCATGTGGACGAGCGTTTTGAACTGACAAGTATTGCTTTCCGTTTAGCCGGTGCGGAGGAATACATAAACAACCAAGTGGTTGGTTATGTTAAGGATATTGACGCCTATTTTGACAAGTACAAGGAACATTCTTTGATACGGTACATCAAAGAAATCAGGACGAAAGACGAAATTGCTTACAATGCAGTTTCAAGTTCAACCTTTTTACTGAAAATCAGGAATAACGAAGTATTTCTAAATCCTGAAGCAGATATAAACACTTTTTTGAAGAGTGAACTCCGATGGACTGCCGTAACCTTGAATAAATACGTCAAATTATTGAATCAATTTTATAAAGACGCCAAATTCAAGACTTTTTATAATCAACACAAGAATTTGTATGCAGAGGCAGAAAAACGTTTTGACGAATTATTAAAAACCATCCGTCTGGAATGGTTCCAATCGTTTTACGGAAAACCGTTCGGCAATCCTTTTATATATATCAGTTTATGCAATGGCCGCAGCAATTATGCCTTGTTAAGTTCTTTTAATAAAACAGGATCTTCAGACTATGGAATTATCATTGGTTGTACAAGTATAGATAAAGAAGGTATTCCTACGTTTATAACGTATTATGATAAGGACGGTCAACCCTATTATGACAGAGCGGTATTATCCGTGATAATTCATGAATTTTCTCATTATTTTTCAAATCCGATATTTTTCAAATATTGTGAACAGGAAATGATTGGCGCTGCCAATAAAATATTTCCATTGGTAAAAGAACAATTGGCAAAAGTCGCTTATGGTTCAGCGGGGGATATGATAGGAGAGGGATTGAATGAGTTGTTTAGCAATATGTATTTCCATGATAATTCCTCTATTGATCAATATAATGTTGCAAAAGACGAAAGGTATGGATTTATCTGGATGAGCAGAGCAGTCCGGTTTATGGAAAATTTTTCGGCAAACAGGATTCTATATCCAACCATTGAAGATTATATGCCGCAATTAATCGCATTTATCAATTCGTGCGGTGATAATATTGAGCAGATTGTGGATGAATACAAACATAAGAATCCTTATGTAGTAAATGTCTTTCCCGGTTCAAATACTACGGTTTCGGAAAATATTAAAGAAATCAGGGTTGATTTTTCACATTCTATGTGGGGATTGTTCACTATCAATAAGCCAACGCAATCAAATGTCATTTATCTCGAAATAGAACCTGCTTCTTGTTATTGGAGTGAAGACAACAAAACGTTTATTATTCCGGTGATGTTAGAAAGAGGTAAGAATTACGGACTGAGGTTGTCCGGAAACGGAGGTTTTCAATCATCGGAAACCTATCCGATGATTGAAGATTTTGAGATTTTATTTAACACAACAGAATAAGAAATGAAAAAGCTGAAATTATTACCGAAGATTTGTCGTTGTTGGAAAGGTTACTGAATCCGGTAAGAGCGTTGGTGAAACGGTAAGAGCATTGGAGCGTTGGGGGAATTCAAATTATCGCGGCTCTAAGTAAATATTCATTAACCTGTTTTTAGCCATTTCTTCATAATCCGTTCCTTTCCGCCCGTAGTTGCAATAAGGATAAATACTTATCCCTCCTCTTGGGGTAAAAAGACCGGTTACTTCAATGTATTTCGGTTCCATCAACCGAATCAAATCTTTCATAATGATATTGACGCAGTCTTCATGGAAAGCGCCATGATTCCGGAAACTGAAAAGATAAAGTTTCAGGCTTTTACTTTCAACCATTTTCACGTCGGGAATGTAATCTATGAGGATGGTTGCAAAATCCGGCTGTCCGGTAATCGGACAAAGGCTGGTAAATTCCGGACAGTTGAAACGCACCCAATAGTCATTTTCGGGATGTTTATTGTCGAATGTTTCCAGGACTTCCGGCGCATAATCCTGTTTGTATTCAGTCTTGTTTCCAAGAGCGGTTAAATTATTTTCTTTCATATTCATCGGACAATTCGGCAAGAAATTCTTCTGCTGTTTTTTCTTTTTTCTTTCCGTCAATCATTAGTTTGACATCTCTAAATGCGCTTTGAAGTTCATAGTAAAGCGGACTATGCTTTTCTTCTTTCACTTTCTCCCTGACCGGTAAAAGAGTAACTACATCGGTAGCCAACTTCAACTTCAAATATTCTTTCAGTCCTTCATTCCGCAGCTTACAGGCGGGACAATGCCCGCAACCTTCGGCGATGACGCCGTTATAGCAAGTCAATGTGTCGTTTCTGACGAGGTCGAAAACGCCTAATTCATCGGCCATAGCCCAGGTTTCGGCTTTACTGAGCCACATGAGCGGCGTATGGATAATAAATTGTTCGTCCATAGCGAGATTCAGGGTCGCGTTTGCCGAACGGATAAATGTATCGCGACAATCGGGATATCCGCTGTAATCGGCTTGGGAAACGCCTGTTACGAGATTGCGAATGTTGTGCGAACGAGCGATAACCGCAGCAAAAGTCAGGAAAAAAAGGTTTCGTCCCGGAACAAAAGTGTTGGGATAAGAATCTTCCGGTTTTTCCTGATCCATAATCATATTGTGATTTGTCAAAGAATTATCGGACAAAAGGCTGATAATGCTTGCGTCCATAATTTGAAACGGAACGCCGGCTTTTTCTGCAATTTTCCGGGCGATTTCCACTTCATACGCATGGCGTTGCCCATAAGTGATACATAAAGTTCGCACTTCTTTGAAATTTTTAATCGCCCAATACAGGCAGGTGGTTGAATCTTGTCCACCGGAATGTAGGACCAGCGCTGATTGATTTGTATTCATCGTTTTTTAATATTTTATCTGTTTAACCACGGCAAAGGGTTTAACTTCGTTTGCTCTTTCCAAAGTTCGAAATGCAATAAAGTTGAATTACCGTTTTCCGTATCCGTATAAATTTTCCCTAAAGTTTGTCCTGTACTCACTTGATCTCCTTGTTTGACATATACTTGTTCGAGATAAGAATACAAAGTCAAATAGTTTCCATGTCTGACAATGATGGAATTGTGATATCCCGGAAGTATAAAAATCCGTGAAACAACTCCGTCAAATATTGTTCTGGCTTCATTGCCCGGCGTTGTTTCCAGGTCAATACCATTGTTATTGACGGTCACTTTGGATAATTCCTTGTATTGGTGAACGCCGAAATGACTCACTATTTTATAATTTCCGCGTAGCGGAAAAGGCAAATTGCCTTTGTTTTCGGCGAAACTCGAAGATAGCGCTTTTTCCGTGGCTGTCATTGCATAACCGCCTTTGATTTCGGCTTGACGTTCTTCCATGCTTTGCGTTGCGGTGGAAGTAGATTTTGCCGTTTCTTCGGCGATAATTTTTGCTATTTGCTTTTCCAGCGCTTCGGCTTGTTTCTTTTTCTTTGCCAGTTCGCTCTGGAGCTTTTTCTTATCTTTTTCGAGTATTTGGATTTCTTCCCGTTGATTTGATTTTTCTTTGATTAATTGTTCCTCTTCTTCTTTCCGTCCATTCAAAAGTATTTGCTTTTTTTCTCTGTTTTTTTGTAAAGCCTGTCTTTCCTTATTGATTCCGGCCTGTTTTTCGACAATCTCTTTGGCTTGCCTTTCCTGCCACTTGGAATATTCTTTCAGATACATTATGCGATGAATCGACTGTGTGAAATCCTTTGCCGACAAAATAAACAACAGATTATTATTCAGCCGGTTTCTATGAATATACATTTTTTTGACGGCATTTGCATAGTTATCCTTTTTTTCCTGAAGTTCTGCTTCCAAAATATTAATTTGTGTTTTTTTACCCGCAATTTCGGCGTCCATTCTTGTAAGTTCCAGACTCAAAAGGGAAATCATTTTTTTTCTTGATTCAATCTGTTGATTCTGAAGATTCAGCCGGTTGAGCGCATTGTTTATTGTTAATTTGTTTTCATTCAATAACTGGTTGGTTGCTTCAATTTCGGCCAAAGTGTTTTGCCGCTCTTTTTCCAGGTCGACGATTTTTGGCTGTTCTTGAGCAAAAGAGGAAAAAATCGCACCCAACAACAATATGAATAGTTTACACTTCATCAAAAGGATTGGATTAATTTAACGGCTTGATTCAGATTAATTTGTTCGTATTTCCGGGGAATATCCGTTTTCAACTCAAAGGAGGCGTCAATATCTACGTTTGAAAAGTTCAAATTCAAGGAAATCGAATCGTTGGGGATTGTCAGCGTCATATTCATTTTCATTGGAAACAGGCGATTGTTGGACGTTCGTCCGAAATCCGAATAATCCCAATTCATGTCCACTTCCTTATTGCTTTTGTAAACCTCCGTTTTTAGAATCCGGTGACTGTAATCGCTTGTAAAATCGTAAGCGATTCCGCGGCTGTCTATTTGGTTCAGAGTGGCTGAAAATTCATCTTCCCAATAGTCGAAGGAAGTGTAATCGTATGGCGTAAGCTCCTGTTTCCCGGCAATAAACAGTTGATTGGTAAACAACGACTGCAAACTGTAAAAATCGAAATCAAAAGGAAAATGGTTTTTCAGGTTTTCCATGGATTCCGCAAAATACATTTTATTTATCCGGTCAACGATAAGCACTTGCTGCGGACTGATATTTATCCTTGCCGCTTCGGTTCCCAGGATAGGGATTCGCAAAGAAAGCTGAATCATTTCGTTTTTGACAATTCTCAATTGCGCATCCGTAGTTATATTTCCGTGATTTATACCCGGTTTGACGCCGAACCGGAGGTTGCCGGAAAACGTTTTATAAGGGAGCGCCTGGCTTTGAATCAACCCGACTCTTTCTTCCATTGAATGTTCAGTCAAAGCAATTAGTTGGGTTTTATGGATTGTTTTACAAGAACTTACTAATATCGTAATTCCCAAAAACAAACTCAATGTGATGTATTTATTCCGTCGTTTCATAATACGTCTTACTTTCAATTTTTCTTTTGAGTATAGCGATATCGGTTTCACCGTTTTTCTTCTTCATTTCCAATGCCTTTTCCCACTGCTGAACCGCTTTATCCGTGTTCCCCGTTTTGAAAAGGATGTCTCCGTAATGGTCCAGCACATCGGAGCTTTCATCGCCTCCGTTTGTGATGGCGTTTTCAATATAAAATTTTGATAATGAGTAGTTCCCTTTCCGGAAAAGTATCCAGGCGTAAGTATCGATATACCTCGGATTTTTCGGTTGAACTCTCAAACACCTGCTGCTCATCATTTCCGCTTTGTCCAGTTCCTTTTTATCCAAACTCAGAAAATAGGCGTAATTATTCAGGACAAGGATATTATTTTCATCGTATTCCAAGGATTTATCATACGATTCGTATGCTTCTTTCTTCTTTCCTGCCTGGTGATATAATTCGCCCAACTGTCCGTAAAAAGTTGATAATAAATTCCTATTTTCCCGGGGAACGTATTTGACGCCTTCCTCAAGGTTTAACAAAGCTTCCTCAAACTCTTTTTTTTGATATAAAGCGGAACTTTTATAGAAGTAAAATTCCGGGACGTCGGGGAAACGAATAAGCGCCGCATTGCATACGCTGATAATTTCATCGATACTGTCCCGACGCAGAGCGACATTCAATAAGTGCCGCCAGGCGATTATATTTTCCGGGTCGGATTCCGTTACGATTTGAAATTGGAATCCGGCTTCGTCCCATTTATTTTGGGAAGCCAGAAACTGGCCGTACATCAGATTCAGCTCCTTTTCCTGGGAATGTTGAGCCATCAATGTTTCAAACAGCGTATTGGCCGATTCCACATCTTTTTTGTTCCGAATGAGATTCTGAATATACTTTCCAAGTATAGTTATCTGTGTTTCAATGTCCAATGACGAATTTTTCAAGACTTTTTCTATTTCGCCGGCCGCCGCATCATTATCTCCCTTTCGTTCGTAATAATTAGACATGGAAACGACATAGAGCGGATCTTTCGGGTCAATGCCGTATGCCTTTTCGTAGTAAGCCAAAGCTTTTTCCGGTTCTTCTTCTTCTAAATAAAAATCTCCGATAAAAAATTGATATTTAGTTTCCAGAGGAAATTTTGCACTTAGTTTTTCAATTTCTTTCAAAGCATTTTCCTTTTGATTGACCGATAAATACAGTTTGTATTTCTGCATGGAAATCGCCTCGCTCATTCCGATATTGTTTTCCAAATCGTTTAAAGCATTGATAGCCTTGTCTATTTCCCTGCTTTTGAGATATAAATTGGATAAGTGAAAATTCAATTCCGCCTTGCCTGGATTGGCTTTGACTAATTCTTCATACAGATGAATCGCTTCGGGAATATTTCCGGCCTCCCGGTTCATATCGGCGAGCGAAACTTTGTAATCGAAATTACCGGGACCGAATTGCACGGCTTTCTGCATGGCTTCGATAGCCATAGAATCCAATTGCAGAAAGAGGTAATAATCAGACAGTTCGGCCCATACCACCGAAGAAGTCGAGTCGGTCTGCAAAGCATGAAGCAAGGCGTTAAAAGCATTGCTGTGCTCGTTTTTTTCTTTTAACCGCAGGGCTTCCAGAAAAAAATAATCGAATTTTTTCTTCGTCCGGTACGCGGAATCGACAGAAGCAGAAGTTGAGTCTTCTGCCCAAAGCGGTAAGCAGCAAAAAACGGTAAAGAATATAATTAATTTTCTCATGATTTATTTAGCCCCCGTATGACCAAATCCGCCGGCTCCCCGAACCGTAGCGTTTAATTCCTCCGTCAATTCCCATTCAATTCTTTCATGTTTAGCCACAACCATTTGGCAAATCCGTTCTCCATCGTTGATAACGAACGGTGTAGCAGACAAATTGACCAGAATCACTTTGATTTCGCCTCGATAATCGGCGTCAATCGTTCCCGGCGTATTGACCAACGAAATACCGTGTTTGATAGCCAGACCGCTCCGTGGACGAATCTGGGCTTCATAACCGGTTGGTAATTCGATGAAAAGTCCCGTCGGAACAAGCGTTCTTTCCAAGGAACCCAGCGTAAGGGGAGCATCAAGATTTGCGCGTAAATCCATCCCTGCTGAATAAAGCGTTTCGTATTCGGGTAAAGCGTGCTTCGATTTGTTTATGATTTTTACTTTCATTGGCTGTTCTGTTCATTTGGGGTAAATACCTGATCTATAATAACCGTATGCGTTTAAATTACGCATTGCAAAATTAAATGAAAATCGTGGGATTTCCAAACGCGAGTAATGAAAAAGTTTTTTTGCGGGGGAAATCCGCAACTAAAGTATCTATACTTTAATTATTAACACTCTACTACTGAGGTTGTTTTGTTGAAGAAAATTAGGTTGAAATGAGGTTATAATCGCATTTAGAATTTGGATATAAACC
>JAISXN010000035.1 GCA_031270525.1 Candidatus Symbiothrix sp.
GACGGAGAATACGGACAAAAAGATATTTGCATCGGCGTTCCGGCTATTATCGGACGCAACGGCGTTGAAAAAATCGTTGATTTCAAATTGAACGACGAAGAAAAAGCCTTGTTCGAAAAAAGCGCAAACGCCGTTCGCTCAACAAACAAAATACTTTAGAATTGAGAATTGAGAATTGAGAATTAAGAATGTAAAAAAACATTCTCAACTCTCAATTCTCAATTCTCAATTCCCAATTATGTTAAGTATAATTGATATAATCTACAAAGGCATTCTGATTGGTATCCTGGTTTCGGCGCCCATGGGACCAATCGGGTTGTTGTGTATCCAAAGAACCTTAAATAAAGGGCAGTGGCATGGGTTTTTTTCGGGAGTAGGAGCCGCTTTATCCGACTTATTTTATGCCGGAATGGTTTGCCTTGGAATGGGATTTGTGGTAGATTTCATCGAAGGGAATCAAAGCATATTACAAATTATCGGAAGTATTTTTTTACTGGCTTTCGGTATTTACATTTTCCGTTCCAATCCGTCAAAACAGTTGCATAAGCCGAAAGAAAACATCAATTCCATTCCTCAGGACATTATTTCCGCATTTTTCCTCACCTTATCCAATCCGTTGATTATATTTGTTTATATTGTTCTATTTTCCCGGTTCAATTTCATTTCGCCCGAAGAAAAAATATATTCCATGCTGTTGGGTTTACTGTGTATCATAATCGGCGCTCTATCCTGGTGGTTCTTAATTACTTTTTTTGTCGGGAAACTGCGGAAAGTCATTAATTTGCGGGGTTTGTGGCTGATAAACAAAATCGTAGGGACGGTAATTATTATATTGTCGGTTGTAGGATTTGTTTATCCGCTAATGGCATATATATGAAAATTCGTTCCCAAATATCCATGATATTAGGGCATTTGCAGTTTTTCCTTTGCTTCCCTTGTCAGGTAATATCTCCCTGTCTTATCCGAGCCGATAAATTCTATTATATTAGCATCACGAAGTAATTTCAGATGGCGAGTCAAAGAAGAACGTCCTTTACCGGATATTAGCGCTAATGCGTTTCCGTCCGCACTATTGTTGTTTAACAAGAAATCTATTATTTTGGAAACAGATAGTTTAACCGGTTCACTGATATTACAGGTTATTTTCTCATCTATTAGTATATAAATCGAATTGATTTGATTTACATGCTCACTTTCTGTATTTACATGCTCATTTTCTGTATTTACATGCTCACTTTCTATATTTACATGCTCATTTTCTGTATTTACATGCTCACTTTTTATATTTACATGCTCATTTTCTAATTTATTATCAGTATTCCAGTATGTAATAGTGAAAACAAATTTTTCTGCATTTTCAATGCTTATTTGATAATCAGTATAGTAATATGGTGCATACTTTCGAATATTTTTTCTGCCCGATCCGAGTTCTTCCACCCAGCCCAATTCTTTGAATACACGCGCAATCATCGGATTTTTGGGATGCGTTTCAAGATTGTCGAGCGTAACCGGGTTTTGTCCGGCAGGTTTTGTCCAATTTTCGGTAATTACCCTATCGGAGAAAATCAAAAACTTCGCCGGAAAAGAATGAGAAAATTCTCTGTGAATAAGACAATTTGCTGCTATCTCTCTGAAAATCTTATCACGCAAGTCAATTCTTTGAATCCCTTCCAAATAAAATTTGTCCGGTAAGTTCCGGTTGATAAAAGTTATCAGGCGCTGGTAGGCTTCGATCAGGTTGACACGAATATCGTCTCTGTCATCGTAGCGGACATCGGGATCAAAAGGAAGCGGATGCAAAAAACGATCATAAGTCGTATTCCGATAAATAGCATCGGTTTTGTAGGCAGGACAACAACTTAATACGGTATTTTCTTTACCAAACAGCAAAGCAGCCGCCAAAGTATAACCCTCTTTCCCGGTTTGATTATCCTTTCGCCAAAGTCCGCACGCATGAAGAATTTCGGCATCATCCATTGTCAGCCATGGATGATTATCGCTTAAGACTCCGGCTAATTGACGCGCCTTTCTGAAAGTGCTGCTGTTCAAATCGGCAACTTCTAAAAACGGTAAAACTTCATTTTCCGAAAACTCTCTGTTTTTCCGCAGGTAGATATTATTTATAAGATAATGATTGTTGGTTATGTCATTATCGGCATCGCCCACGCGGTCATAAATTCGGCCTTTGTAGCGATGCACTTGTGAACTTTCAGGGATATAAATGTAGATAACTTTCTTATTCTCAATCGTAAAAACTTCCGGAGAAAAATAAAATGTTGGATTCAATAATTCCGGGTTGTTCACCGTATTGATAAAATTTTTAATTATGGAATCAATACAGTTGACATTCACACCGGATATGTTTCCATCATCGGCAACACCCAAAATGAGATGTCCGCCTATACGATTCAGAAACGAACATATCGTTTCATAAGCAGTAGGATTCAGTTCAGCAGTACATTTCTTGAACTCAACGGAAATGTTTTCACCCTCATTAATAATCTTTTGAAGTTGTGATTGCGTCATGCTTTATTTTTTATTTGCACAAAAGTAGTAATTTATTCTTGATTTATGGCTATAAATCCAAGGCGAAAGGGCATTTGAATTCATCCTGAAGTTATTTATTTTTCCCGTTTTTACAAAAAAAAACACTAACTTTGCAGGTAAATAATAATTTATGTTCCATATAAAAAAACTCCACTCTTTCCTGATAAAAACCTTTTTACCACTACTCCTGGTAATGTTCAGCGTATGTCTTTTCATTCTGCTGATGCAATTCATCTGGAAATATGTGGAAGATATGGTCGGTAAAGGCGTTGAGATAAAAGTCCTGATAGAAATGTTTGCTTATGCGGCGCTTTACTTGGTCCCTCTGGGGCTGCCTTTATCCATTCTTTTGGCGTCGTTGATGACTTTCGGAAATTTAGGAGAACACCTCGAATTACTGTCAATTAAATCGGCGGGAATCTCTTTGATGCGAATCATGAAACCTTTAATTATCCTGATTGCTTTTATTGCTGTTGTTGATTTTGTCTTTCAAAACCACATCGCTCCTAAAGCGCAGGGCAAATTGTGGACTATCCTTTGGTCGCTCAGGCAAAAATCGCCCGAACTGGACATACCGGAAAGTTCGTTTTACAAAGGAATCCCTGGTTATAACGTGTATATCCGGAATAAAGAATCGAACGGAATCCTGCGGGACATGATGATTTATGATTTTTCGGGAGGCTATAGCAATGCCGTTGTAATTTTGGCCGATTCGGGACGTTTGAAAATGTCGGACGACAAAAAATACCTGACGCTTACGTTGTTCCATGGCGAACAATTCCGGAACATGAATGTCCGGCAATCCAATAGCAGGTCGCCCGAACAAATTCCGTACGAACGGGAATCATTTTCTTTCCGGGAAATTCTAATTTCATTCGATTCGAATTTCAATCTGGCGGACGAATCGTTTATGCAGAACAGGGATATTACCAAAAGTACGGTGGAATTAATTACATTTATCGATTCTGCCAAGGTTGTAAATGACAGCCTTATGAAGGCGGAAAGTCCCCTGTTTATTAATAAGATTTATTCCAATTCTTTTATTCAGAGGAGTTTTGGAGAAGCGAAACGTTTGAAAAAGGATACGGTTTATACGAGCGATTTTGAGAAATTTTTCAAACAAGCTTCCCTCGAAGAACAAATCAGTATACTTGAAAGAGCCAAATCAAAAGTCGAAATGTTGAACAGTGATTTCAACTTCCGGCTGATGGACCAATCCGTAAGGAAAAAAGAATTTCGGGGACATCAAATTGAACTGACTAGGCGGTTTTCCTATTCTTTGGCCTGCCTGTTGTTCTTTTTTATCGGCGCACCTTTAGGCGCAATTATACGCAAGGGCGGATTAGGCGTTCCTACCGTTTTGTCCGTTTTCATATTCATTTTATACTATACCGTCGACTTGTTTGGTTTTAAGATGGCCAGGCAAGGCGTTTGGCCGGTTTGGCAAGGTATGTGGCTGAGCACCTTATTGCTTGTTTCATTGGGTGTGTTTTTTACGTATAAAGCTGTGAACGACTCGGTTATAATGAATCCCGATGCATGGAAAGACGTCCTGCAACGGATTATTGGGAAAAGGGAAATGCGAAATTACAGCCGGAAAGAAGTCATCATGGTTTCGCCTGATTATGAAAAAGATATTCGTTCCATGCAAAATTGGAATACCGAAGTAAAACAATATTTGA
>JAISXN010000090.1 GCA_031270525.1 Candidatus Symbiothrix sp.
ATTCTCAATTCTCAACTCTCAATTCTCAACTAAAATTAAAAGTATGGAAAAAATAAAATGCTTAATTATCGGCTCAGGCCCTGCGGGTTACACAGCAGCCATCTATACCTCTCGCGCTAATTTATCTCCGGTTTTGTACGAAGGCATTCAGCCGGGAGGACAATTAACAACTACGAATGAAATCGAAAATTTTCCCGGTTATCCCGATGGAGTCTCCGGTTTCCAAATGATGGAAGATTTGAAGAAACAAGCCGCCAGGTTTGGCGCCGACATTCGTCCCGGCATCGCCACAAGCTGCGATTTATCCCAATCTCCTTACAAGGTAATTATAGACGGTAAAAAACAAATCGAAACGGAAGTATTGATTATATGTACCGGCGCAACCGCAAAATACTTAGGAATTCCCGACGAAGTTAAATACGGCGGAATTGGGGTTTCGGCCTGCGCCACATGTGACGGATTTTTTTACCGTAAAAAGACAGTCGCCGTAGTCGGAGGAGGCGATTCAGCTTGCGAAGAAGCGATTTATCTGGCCGGATTAGCCAACAAAGTATATCTGATTGTCCGGAAAGACCATCTGCGGGCTGCAAAAATCATGCAGGAGAGAGCATTAAATCATCCGAAAATAGAAGTATTATTCAATACCAACACTTTGGGATTATTCGGAGAAAAAACGGTGGAAGGTGCTCATTTAGTGAAATATGCAGGAACTCCACAGGAAGAAAAATTCGACATTGCCATCGACGGTTTCTTTTTAGCTATCGGACACACGCCTAATTCCGCTATTTTCAAAGACTATCTGGAACTGGACGAAACCGGCTATATCAAAACGCAGGGAAGAAGCGCTAAAACAGCTATTCCGGGTGTGTTTGCAGCCGGCGATGTGGCTGACCCGTATTATCGGCAAGCGATTACTGCGGCAGGTAGCGGTTGTATTGCGGCGATTGAGGCGGAGAGGTATCTGGCGGAAATACCTTGTTAACCTGAGTTTGGGATAAGCAAATGATATTTATTTTATTCGGTTGTTTGATAGTTACTGATTATTTTGTTGATATAGACGTTTCCGTGTCGGTCAAGGTTATAAATGATATACCATGAAGTAGTAGTATTGCGCTTGTATTGACAGGTATAATTTCCGTAATATTGGTGAGTTCTGTAAACAGCTTTAAAATGAATGGATCGACAGTCTAATTTATCACAAAAATTGGCAATATCATTAACATATTGCCGTGCGTGTTCAAATTCTAATGGATGTTTTTCCCAAGTAATTAATCCGAACAATATATCCGCCAAATCTAATTTTGCGGTATCACTATAAACAACCATTATTGATTAATTTTTTTTCCAACTCAAACATGACTCCTTCAACAAATTCACTACGAGTCATATACCCTTCAGGAATTTTACCTGTAACAGCGGGATTTTCAAATATAATACCTTTGCGTACGCGGCTAAAATCGCGTAGAAAACGTTTTCCCGCAGTAGTAGCATCGTCAATATATACTGTATGTATCATTTTTATTGCTTTTTTGTTTGGACAAAGATATAAAATAATTGAGAATTGACAAAAGAAAGCTATTTTTTATTCAGACGAAACCAGCCAACCGAGTAGTTATTAAAAAATGTCCCGACTTTGGCCGGGACATTCCTTAAAAATCACACATGTAAATTCGCCGTTAATCGGTAATTTTCACTTTGATGTTTTTGAACCAAACTGCATCGCCATGATCCTGGAATCCGATATAACCTTCATGTTCCGATCCGCCCAATTGACTCAGGAAAGTGTAAGCCAACGGAAAATCACCGCCTTTTTTGAATTTGCCGCTATTGATTAATTCATCCCATTGCGGCGTCCACAAATGATACTCAACCACTTTTTTGCCATTTTGGAAATGGAAAACGCTGCCTTTGAAAACAACGATTTCTCCGGTATTCCATTCTCCGTAGGGTTTGGAATTTTGCGGGTCGGCAGGAATCATGTCGTACAGAGAAGCCGACTTCCGGTTGCCGTTATCGGTTGCAATGGCGTCGGGATGATTTTCGTTGTCCAGAATCTGATATTCGGGAGAAGAAATGTAAATAGGTTCGCCTTTCACTTCGCGAGCCAGAAGAAATACGCCCGAATTAGAACCTTTATCCACTTTCCAATCGAATTTCAAATGGAAGTTTTTGAATTTGCGAGCGAAAATCAAATCACCGCCATCTTTGCTTTGGGCTTCGCCGGCGCCGGAACCTGAAAATTTAATCGCTTCATCTTCAATGACCCATTTGCCCGGAACCGTATCTTTTCCGTAACCTCTCCAGCCAGTAAACGTTTTTCCGTCAAAGATAGCGATGAATCCATCTTTATCTTTAGCCAATTCATCAATACTAACCTGAGGTTTTTCTATCAAAACATAAGCAGGATCGTCCGCAGTTGCAGAAATCAATGTTTCATAAGGACCTTCGGCAACTAATTTCGGATCAACGGAAACCGCTTCAACTTCCGCATTTGCAGTTTCCGCTTTCTTTTGGCTACAAGCGATAATCATGCTTGCTGCCACAACAATACTTAAAAAATAACTAACTTTTTTCATTTTTGTATTTTTAATTTTTACTCGTAATTCGTAATTTTCAAGGCATTGCCGGTAATGACCATCCGCTACGATAAGTGTGCTTAATTAATTCGGCTGCAAATTGTTTCGCCGGAATCGGATCAGTCCAGTCTTTGCTGAACGTTGGGTGTCCGTTGTGAATTGTAAAGCCGTCTTTTTTCACGATTTTAATAAGCTCGTTATCGTTCAGGTTGGTAAATTCCATTTTTTGTCCATCCCAATGAAGTTCTTTGTTAAGACCTTGTAACCGAACCGCCAATACGCCCATCACTACCATTTCGTTGAATGGTCCCGCATCGCTGAAATCGGAAGCCAACTTACGACGGCTTTCGGGACTTTCCTTGCAAGCGCCTACCCAATCCATTTCATGGCTTGTATTTACGCGGCGACGGAATTGAGGCGCATTCGGCTTGCGGCCGGATAATAACCAGGGATCTGCTCCGTAACAACCGCAAATCAATTTGTCTTTCGAACCGTGGAAACAAACATAACCGCCCTGATGGTTCGGATCTTTGCCGGCAGGCCATCCTTTGGGAAGCATTGGTTTGATACCACCGTCCGTCCAGGTAACTTCGACTTCGGGAAATTTGACTTTCGTTTTTCTCTTCGGCGTTCTTGCAGGGAACGTTAAGCTAACAGATTGTGCCACAGGAGCGCAGTCTTCGAGCAAAAGCGTCGAATTACCCTGAGCCTTAATCGGATAACCTAATTCCAAGCCCATAAATACCGGATGCAAGATGTGACAAGCCATATCGCCGAGGGCGCCGGTGCCGAAATCCCACCAACCGCGCCAATTCCACGGGTGATAGATTTCGTTATAAGGACGCATTTTAGCCGGTCCGATAAACAAATCCCAATCCAGAGATTCGGGAACCCATTGTCCCTGTTCGGGCGTATTCAAACCTTGCGGCCAAATCGGGCGGTCGGTAAATGTTTCTACTTTCGTTACTTCGCCGATTTCGCCGTTGGCAATCCATTCGCAGGTAAGATTAACGCCTTCTCCCGACGCGCCTTGGTTACCCATTTGAGTAGCGACTTTATATTTGTCGGCCAGGCGGGTTAAAAGACGGGATTCATAAACCGAATGAGTCAATGGTTTTTGTAAATAAATGTGTTTTCCCAAAGTTATACCGGTAGCTGAAACAATAGCATGGGTATGGTCGGCCGTGGCAACAATGACCGCGTCGATTGATTTGCCCATTTCATCGTACATCTTCCGCCAATCTTTGTACAGTTTGGCTTTCGGATTTTCGTCAAATGTGCCTTTTGCATATTTCCAATCCACATCGCACAAGGCAACAATGTTTTCCGTACCTTTTACGGCATTGATGTTGGAATGTCCCATACCTCCGACGCCAACAGCTGCGATATTCAGTTTATCGCTCGGAGCCGCTTGTCCGCTATACTTTTTGCCCATTGCTACACCCGGAATAATTGTCATTCCGATAGCAGCGGCGCTACTTTTTTGAAGAAAAGCTCTTCTTGACATTGAGTTTGACATAATAAAGACTTTTAATATTTAATGAATGTTTTTCTTTTAAAACAATGGGCTCAAAGTTAATATATTTAATTAATAATATGAAATAAAAATGTCATTTTTTTTTCTTTTTAACGGTTTCTCCTAACGTTTTTTTGCAGTAAGATGCACCCAAAACACACTGATTTTTGCGCAGTTTTATTAGTTTTGTGCAATTTTCTCCAGGTTTTGTTTGTTTATAAACAATAAAGCACTACATTTGCAGCCGAAATCTTATAAAATTTTATTCACAATGAGTTTAAAAATTATTGTATTGGCAAAGCAAGTGCCGGATACGAGGAAT
>JAISXN010000092.1 GCA_031270525.1 Candidatus Symbiothrix sp.
AAAATATATATCTTCCGGCGGCTATTATTTCAGGCATATTCATCCCGAAGTCAAAATAGAGATTAACGATCTGGATAATTTAAGAGTGGAGGATTACGATAAGTTGTGCGGCGAAGAAAGGCAGTATCATACGGTAAAACAACTCACTTTTGTAAGGGATAATTATGCGGAAAAGGTGAGAACCCGAAAATAACCGGAATGAAAAAAGAAGGATAAAGCAAAGCAATCGCCAAATAATGAAGGATAGATGTAGTCTTTCTTAGACAGTAGAAAAACAGCTAAAATGCCTGTATATAAGGATATAAGTTCATATATACAGATTAAAACAATACTGTTCAATACATAAAGTATTAGAAGATAGTAATTTGTGTCCCTTCTTAAAAAGGATGCGAGAAGTTGTTTTATTGGCCGAAACTAACTATCTTTGCACTTGATATAAATAATTTAATAACTACGGTTCTTGTATGTTTATATGTAGGTTTTATAGGGTTTTGCTAAAATTAGCGCTTGATAAATAAGTAGTTAGAGAGGAATTTGTATCTTTCAGGTTACAAAAATATCAATTTCATGCAAAATAAAAAAGGCAAACAACAAGAATCTCAGGGAATAAAACATTTTTTCAAAAGCGACTCAACCCATTTCGTGCTGGGCTTGATTTTTCTGATGTTTTCGGTTTATGCGGCCATTGCAATCATTTCGTTTTTTTATACGGGCAGCAATGACCAAAGCAGAATCGAAGGGCTTTCCTTATTTCATTGGGGACGCGTCGGCGGAATCGAAAACTGGACGGGAACCAGAGGCGCTATTCTCAGCAATATCTTATTGAATGAAGGATTTGGCGTTGCCACGATTTTTCTTCTTTTGTTCTTGTCGTTCACAGGTTTACGTTTGATGAAAGCCAAATATGTAAACTTGCTTAAATATTTCATCACCTGTTCCGTCCTTACCGTTTGGACATCGCTTGCCGCGTCATTTTTCTTCGGGAATTTTTTCAAAGATACAGCCATCTATATCGGTGGACGACACGGACTTGAATTATCGGAAATAATGACTCTTAATCTCGGCGTTCCGGGAACATTTCTTATCATTTTACTGGTATTTATCATTATTATGATTTTTGCTTCCTCCGAAACCATTCCGTTTGTACGAAAATTTTTCAGTTCATCTCTAAAATTTAAGAAAACAAAAACGAAACCGGAAAATACACAATCCCCGGAACAAAAAGATTCCAATTTTGTAAATATCAATTCACAACCAAATATTCCTAAAGAACCGGAGAAATTTACTGTCCCGAAAGAACAGGAAAGAACAATAATTGATGATAATAATTTTGAAGTGATTATCCCTAAAACGGATGAGCAGGAACCGATTTCTCCCAATCATTCCGAAAAAGAAAATACCCTTCCGGTCTCAAACGTTTCTTTCGATTACGACGATGAAGAGGCAAATGATTTGTTGAAAGAATTAGGTGTTTACGACCCAACAGCCGATTTGTCCAAATATCAGCTTCCTTCGGTTGATTTGTTGAAAAAATACAATCAAAACGATATGCAGGTGGACATGACCGAACAAAACAATAACAAAAACCGGATTATTCAAACACTTGAAAATTACGGAATTAAAATAAAATCCATCAAAGCGACGGTCGGACCGACAGTCACACTTTACGAAATCGTTCCCGAAGACGGTATCCGCATCGCCAAAATCCGGAACCTGGAAGACGATATTGCCATGAATCTGGCAGCCTTGGGAATCCGCATCATCGCACCCATGCCCGGAAAAGGAACCATCGGAATTGAAGTTCCGAACAAAGACCCGCAAATCGTATCCATGCATTCGATTATTTCTTCCCGGAAATACCAGGAATCCAATTACGAATTGCCGATTGCATTGGGACGTACCATTACGAATGAAGTTTTCATGGTCGATCTGACCAAACTGCCCCACTTGTTGGTCGCAGGCGCAACCGGACAGGGAAAATCCGTTGGTCTGAACGCAGCCATCACTTCGCTCTTATACAAAAAACATCCGGCCGAACTCAAATTCGTACTCATCGACCCCAAGATGGTTGAATTTACGATTTATTCGGCTATCGAAAAGCATTTTCTGGCCAAACTTCCCGACGCCGAAAAACCGATTATCACCGATTTTACCAAAGTGATTTATACGCTCAATTCCCTGACAAAAGAAATGGACGACCGTTACGAATTACTGGAAAAAGCCGGTTCGCGGAATGTCAAGGAATATAACGAAAAATTTATCAATCGCCGGTTGAATCCGATGAAAGGGCATAAATTCATGCCCTATATTGTCGTCATTATTGATGAATTTGGGGATTTAATTATGACAGCCGGCAAGGAAATCGAACAACCCATCGCCCGCATCGCCCAAAAGGCGCGCGCCGTAGGAATCCACATGATTATTGCCACACAAAGGCCGACAACGAATATTATCACCGGAACCATCAAAGCGAATTTCCCTGCGCGAATTGCTTTCCGGGTTATTTCGTCCGTCGACTCCCGGACGATTCTCGACGGTCAAGGCGCTAATCAACTGATTGGACGCGGCGATATGTTGTTTTTCCAGGGAAGCGACATGATTCGCGTCCAATGCGCTTTTGTCGATACGCCCGAAGTGGAACGCATTTCCAAATTCATCGGCGGCCAGCCATCTTATCCGACAGCGTTCCCGTTACCCGAATACACAGGAGACGAAAGCGATAAATCAATGGACGAATTTGACCTCTCGGAACGCGATCCGCTATTTGAAGAAGCCGCTCAATTGATTGTAGCGCATCAACAAGGCTCAACATCGCTGATTCAACGAAAATTCTCGATTGGCTATAACCGCGCGGGACGACTGATGGACCAATTGGAAAAGGCCGGCATTGTCGGCCCGACGCAAGGCAGCAAACCCCGCGACGTGTATGTCCTGGATGAATACCAATTGAGACTAAAATTGGATGCTATGAAATAATTTACAAATTTAATGATAAAGAGATGAAGAAAATTGTAATTATAGTGATTTTATGCACCGGTTTTTTTACGGCTATGGCTCAAAAAGATACAAAAGCCAGGGAATTATTGGATAAATCGTCGGTAGCGCTTTCGTCGGCAGGCGATATTTATGCATATTTCACAATGAATGTCAAAGATGAAATCAATAAGAACGGCCAGGGTTTTGATGGCGCCATTCAAATGAAAGGAAACAAATTCAAAATCGACACGCCTGACCGGGATATTTATTTCGATGGGAAAACCCAATGGGTTTATCAAAAATCTTACGACGAAGTAAATGTTTCCGAACCTACCGGTGAGGAAATTCAAGCATTGAACCCCAAGTCGATTTTTGCAATCTATAAAAAAAATTGTAATTATAAATATGTAGGAAGTAAAACCGATATCAAGATGCGTAAAGT
>JAISXN010000097.1 GCA_031270525.1 Candidatus Symbiothrix sp.
AATTAGAGTTGTCAATAATACTCATGACAACTCTTTTATGTCTTTCTTTCTTTTATATTCATTCTCTACGGATAGACCCGAGCGTCTTGTGTTAAATTTTAATACTGCAAAGGTACTATATTTTCTCTATTCCCAAAAATTTTATCGTTAATTTTTAATATCTTCCATGTTTTTTATCACCTCAAACTACCCGACGGCGAGCAGAATATTTTGAGGTTAAAAAAATCAAACATAACTCACTTCCTTGAACGTATAACAGCGTTTTTCCCCCTCATCTGTCGTCAGATGAAGAAATCCGTCACCGGTAACTTGTTCTGTTTTGGCGCTGAATAAACCGTTTTTATCCGAAAAGAGGTGAAATCCCGATTTCCTGTATAATGAATCATGATAAGCCGAAACGATTGATGCGGAATTCCCATCTTTTAATGTGTTGTAACGGAATAATATCGCATTTACTGTTTTTTCCAGAAGGACGTCGAGGTCTATTTCTTTTCCGAGAATTTGTTTCATGGAAACAGCATTCGGAGCGACGGACGAAAACCGGTCTTGATTGACATTCAATCCGATACCGATAATGGATTTGTCGATGGTTTGTCCTGTTAACTCGTTTTCTATCAATATACCGGCGAGTTTTTTGTTCTGATAATAAATATCATTCGGCCACTTGATTTCAACAGGCCGGAGATATTGTTCCACAGCGTCTTTTATTCCCAAAGCGACGGCTTCGGAAAGCAAAAACTGTTGTTTAAGCGGCAGAAATTCAGGGTATAGAATGATGCTGCAAGTAATATTTTTTCCGGCTTCCGATTCCCAACGGTTTCCTCGTTGTCCTTTTCCGGCTGTCTGAAATCCGGAAACAAGGGTCACGCCCTCGTCCAAAGCCTGTTCTTCGCTTTGTTTTTTCAGCAACTGATTGGTTGAATCGGTTTCCTTGACTTTAATGATGTTGTTCATCGTTATCATATTCGGTTTGAATCCGTTTCGGTAATTTTTTAATCACTTCATCTACCGAATGACGAATCCATTTTTTCACTTCTTCGTCCGGCATTTCCCGATTCGGATAAATGGTATTCCAGTATTTTTTGTTGAAATGCCAGGCCGGCTCTACGCAAGCATATCGTTCGCGCAGTTCAACGGCTTGTTCGGGATCACACTTCAAAGTGATTTGCAACACAGGATCATCCAATGGGATTAAAGCGAACATTTTCCCCAGGACTTTCATTACCAAAGAAACATCGTCAAAAGGAAAACAACCGGTTGTCCCTTTGATGGAAAGGCAATATTCATGAAGTTCTTCGACATTCATACTACCAGCGCCGGATATTTACCGGAGGATAAAATGCATCTTCAATATGTTCGATTTCGAAATCCGGACTTTTCCCGATAACGGAAATAATATCAAATCTTGCCGGCAAATCAATATCGAAAAACTTAATGTAAATGTCCGCAGCAGAAATGATATTCCTGATTTTTTGGTTAGTAACCGCGTCTTCCGGATCGACAATACTCCCTTCGGAACGGGTTTTGACTTCAACAATAACCAATTCATCTTCCGTTTTTGCGACAATGTCCAACTCGAAATGACCTTTCCGCCAGTTGGTATGCAAAATTTCGTATCCGTTTTCTTTCAGATAAGCGAGGGCGGCGGCTTCACCGTCTTTTCCCAATTCGTTGTGTTCGGCCATAGTTGATTTTAGATATTTTATGCTGTAACCCAGCGGTTTAATGTGCGATTTTTCGCATCAAAGTCCACTCCCACCTTTACGATTTTTTTGCTACCTGCAGCATATTGAGCGGCATATTTACGTTCGTCAATTTGTTTCAATGCGTCTTCGGCAGTCTCTTTTCCGGTCAGTTTGAATTCGAAAATAAAAACGGTATCATCCACGATTGCAACCGCATCGGCGCGTCCGATGGCGCTACTTACTTCGGTTTGTACAAATTGTCCCATCAGTTTGAACAACAAGTAAAAAACGGTTTGATAGTGCTTTTCTTCCTTGTTGTTCAGTTCATTGGGTATACCTGAAAAAAAAGCTTGCAAGCGAGTCATAAAGCCGTCAACGTTGACGGCCATCAGGTCGCGAATGAAATTACCGACGGAAAATTCGGTCAATATGTTCTTTTTAGGCATATAAACAGGTAGCAGGTTATTCATAAAACCGTATTTCACTTCTTCATTCGGGTAGCCAAGCGTGTATTCGTCCAAACGATTGTTATAACCCTTAATGGTCAGATAACCGCTTTGATACAACAAGGGGATGGAATTTTCGTTTCCGACCTGATAATCGAAAATAGAACTCTCATGGAGATTCACGCCATTTTCCAGCATTTTTATGTCAAAATCAATGTCTTTCAGCATTTTGACCAAAAATGTCGGCGTGCCGGTTTCGTACCAATAGTAACCGAACCTCAAATCTACAAAGGTATTCAGTATGCTGAACGGATTGTATATGTCTTCGCTTTCCTGGGCAAAATGGTAGCCGTCGTAGCGTTTTTTCATTTTGGCGACGGTTTTTTCGTATGATTCTTTTGTTTTTTCGGCCAATGCGTGTAATTCGGGTTGAAAATTCCGGATTAATTCGGTTTCGGTAATACCGCAAATACCGGAAAACCGGTTACTCATACTAATATCTTTCAACTGATTCAAATCGCTGAAAACGCTGACTTTGGAGAATTTGGTAACGCCTGTCAGGAAAACGAAACGCAGATAAGCATCGGTGCTTTTTAGTACACCGTAAAAACCTTTCAATACGGTACGGATTTCCTCATTGAAGTCCGGATTATCCATTGTGCCGAGTAAGGGTTTGTCGTATTCGTCTACCAAAACGACTACTTTTCGACCGCTTTTTTCGTATGCACGGTGGATAAGCGTTCCAAAACGTGTGGCAGGATTGTCCACGCCTTCCACTTTACCCCATTTTTCTTCAATATAACTCAGATTATAGTCCAGTGTTTGATAAAGCGACTTGACGTCGGTATAGATGCCAACATTGAAGTCGATATAAAAAACCGGATATTCCGTCCATTCCTTTTCCAATTCGGCAATAGCCAAGCCGTCAAAGAGTTCCCTTTTTCCAAGGAAAAAAGCTTTGAGCGTGGAAAGAAAAAGACTTTTACCGAAACG
>JAISXN010000100.1 GCA_031270525.1 Candidatus Symbiothrix sp.
TCGTCGCGCAAAACGGCGTTTTTTTTGAAAAACAGATTGTCGATATTCTGCTCCAGCCCGAGCGAGCGTTCCAACTGCTCCAGATAATACGGTATTCCTCCCATGATCATATAACATTCGGCAATCTGAAAGTGTGTCATCACAATTTTTTTTGATTTCAGGAATTGCTCTGTTTCGTTTAGCGTAAACGGTTCTAAAAAAATCTGACGGGTTACTCTGTTGTGTAAACCGCCACGGTTTTTGATAATTTTGTTCATAAGCCACGAAGTTGCGGAGCCGCAAACGACCAAAAATATATCTTTTCTTGAGGAAGCATACGTATTCCAAAAATACTCAAAAGCAGATAAAAACCCCGATTTTGCGTTGTCTAACCAAGGCAATTCATCAATAAAAATCACTTTTCTACTGTTGGTTTTCAGGTTTTGCAAATAGTCTTCCAACTGTACAAAAGCGCTTGGCCAACTCTCGACCGGAGGATGTTTGGTCTTGCTGTACTTGTTCAGGGCAGTGGTAAAGTTGAACAGTTGTTCTTTTTTGCCTGCATTTTCGGCGCCCGAAAGGTAAAAAGTGAAGTTTTCCTTGAAAAAATTTTTCACTAAAAAGGTTTTACCAACTCTGCGGCGACCAAAAATTACTATAAACTCGGCTTTTCCTGAATCTAGATATTCCGTAAGCCGCTTTATTTCTGTGTTTCGTCCGATAATCTCTTTCATGTAAGAACAATTTATTTTTCGCTGTAAATATATGAAAAATATACGATTCCGCAAAGTATTTTAAAATTACTCGCGGAATCTATGCTTTTTTATATAGATTCCGCGAATAATTTTATCTATTTCCGACCAAAATCCGCCGGAATCTCCCCCCAATTCTTAGTGTCCCATTTCAAAACCGGATTAGAATACGTATTGTTTTGCAGCCAGGTTTCCGCCCTGTGAATCAAGTCAAAAACAGGCCTGTTTTCTTCGACGGGCTGCAATTTGGTTTTACATTTTTTCCGTTTAACCCACAATATTCCATTTTCGCTATCGGAATAAACAGGGGTATCGAGATGCTGCTTTTTCAGTAAAGCCAAGGCGTGGACAATGGCTAAAAATTCGCCGATGTTGTTGGTCGCTTGTTCAAAAGGGCCGATGTTAAAAATAAGCTCGCTGGTGCCGGTATTGACGCCTCGGTATTCCATTCTTCCCGGATTCCCCGAACAAGCGGCATCTACCGAAAGGCTTTCTCTGATAATTTGTCCGGAAACAAGCGTCGATTTTTTACGATTCCGGAAATATCCGGAAGGCTCGGAGCGAAACGCTTCAAGAGCTTCTTCTTTCGTGGTAAATGATTTATAGAGCGCTCCTTCAAATCCGTCGATTTGTTTTTTACTTTCGTCCCACGAATCGTAAATACCGGGGTCAATTCCCTTCCAAACTACATAATATTTCCTTTTCGACATATTTTTTAAGCTTTTGAAAGATAAAGGTACAAAAAATTTCTTAATTTTGTAACGGCTTTTAAATACATATACAAATGATTGATAAACGGAAATTTTTCTTAATCGGTTATATGGGTTCCGGAAAAACCACTGTCGGTAAACATTTAGCGAAAAAATTGAATTTGCAATTCATTGATATGGACTTGTTTATCGAAAACCGTTATCACAAAAACATATCCGATATTTTTAAAGAAAAAGGCGAATCGGCTTTTCGGGAAATCGAACGAAAAGCTTTGCTTGAAATTATAGATTTTGAGAATGTTGTGATTTCCACAGGAGGAGGCCTGCCTTGTTTTTTTGATAATATAGACATGATGAATCAATCGGGAATTACTATTTACCTGAAAGTGAGCATAGAAGAGCTGGAAAAGCGATTGAGGACAGGAAAACAAAAACGTCCTCTGATAAAAGATAAAAACCAGGGAGAAATAAAAGATTTTATTGCTGCGAATTTGGCAAAGAGGGAAGAATTTTACAATAAAGCGACTTTCATTTTTGAAAGCGACGATCTTTCTTCAAGTGAAAATTTCAAAACTAAAATCGACCGGCTAATTGAAATTATCCGAACATGAATTATGTACAGATGAAAACAACTCAAACACGTACAAAAGAATCTGTCAACGTTCCGAAGGAACTGTTGAAAGAAATTCCAAACGCAAAGTTTTCGATAACAATTGGAATTCCCAAAGAAAACCGGACGGACGAAAAACGTTTGGTCTTTACGCCGGAAGCCGTTGATATGATTGTCGAAGCCGGCCACCAGATTTTGTTTGAAGCCGGAGCAGGAGCCGGCATCAATTATTCCGACGCGGATTATTCCGAATCGGGCGCAAAGATTACGAACAAGGAAGAGGTATTCAACTGCGATTTGATATTTAAGATTGCACCGCCCACTTTGGAAGAAATTTCCATGATGAAAAAGAAAGCAACGATATACAGTATGCTGTATTTCTCCGATATGTCGGTTGAATCGATTCATGCAATGAGCGAAAGAGCTGTTAATGCAATCGGCTATGAATTAATCACTTCAGACGGACGGAAATTCCCGGTACAGGACTCTGTTTCGGGAATCGAAGGTCTTGCGGCTATTTCGGTTGCTTCGGAATTACTGAGCAATGAGCGGGGAGGTAAAGGCATTTTGCTGGGAGGAATTCCCGGCGTTTCGCCTACGGAAGTCATCATTATCGGTGCGGGTGTTGCCGGAAGAGTCGCCGCCCGGGCGGCGCTGGCTTTGGGAGCTATGGTCAAAGTTTTTGACAATGATATACTTAAACTCGGCAAACTGCAAAAAGATGTTGGAACAATGGTCTTTACCTCTGTTTTTCAGCCGAATGTATTAATGAACGCTTTTCAATCGGCTGACGTGGTGATTGGCGCCCTGCCTTGTATCACCGAATCTGTCCGTTACCTGATTTCGTCCGATGTAATCCGGCGCATGAAAAAGGGGTCCTTGATTATCGACCTTCGGATTACCCGGGGCGGCTGCTTTGAAACGACTTGCTTCCTTCCCGAAAAACACCCGAAAGTATTTGAAAAAGGAGGCGTTATCCATTATTGTGTTCCCAATATAAGTTCAAGGGTTGCGCGAACAACTTCCATGGCGCTGAGCAATATTTTTACACCTTTGATTCTCCGAATGGGAGAATCGGGAATTACCGGAATCGCACAATCCGACTCTTTTTTCCGTTCGGGACTTTATATGTATTCCGGAAAATTAGTCAATTCGTATGTTGCCAAGCGCTTTAATTTGCCGGCGCATGATATCGGATTGTTTTTGTCGATGTTTTAATTTTTCAGAATGTCTTTAGCTGCCTCAATCAGCGTATCTTTCCCCTTGGCCGCATCCGAAGGCGACAGGTTTACACGAATATCGGGGTCAATTCCGAATTCGATGTGTTGTTTGTCTGCATCAAGCATCGGACAAGCCGAAAATCGTACCGACCAGCCGTTGGGTAATTCCGAAGAAAACGGCAACCCGCTACCGCCGCCTGTACGGTCGCCCAAAATACTGACATTCGGACAATAACGCATTGCATTTACAAAATCGTTGGTGGCGCTGAAACAACTTCTGTTCGTCAGTACAATAACCGGTTTTTGATAGCGCAACCGCTTTGAAGGTTCAATGTAGCGCTCTGCCGGTTCGGAAAAATCGTTGTGGGCTTTTCCTGTTTTGTGTTGAATATATCCGACCAAAGTCTTTTCATTCACAAAGCGGGAAGCAAGTTTATCCACATTGCTCAACAGTCCGCCGCCGTTGTCCCTGACATCAATAATCATTCCCCGGCAATCGTCCATTTTGTGAATGATGTAATCCAGATTCGTTTCGCCTACTACCGACGAAAAATTACCGTAATATAAATAACCGATACTGTCTTCCAGAACTTTATACCTGATGCCTCCGGCAATTGCATAATCCTGATTCAAATAATTGTTTATCAAGGAACCATCGAAATTATCGGGGTAATCCTCAAACCATTTCCAATAACGCCCGACATCAAACGGCGTATATAAATTGACATGGCCGTCTTTCAATTCCTGAAGCATTTCATTCAGAATCGTAAATAACGATTCGGCATCCATGTTGCTTTTGACTCTCCCCGCATATTCCAAATGGATTTTGTCCCAATCAATCTCCTTGTATTCGAAAAAACAATAATGCTCATCCATGATTTTCCACAGGGCTTCAAAATTACCGCGCGGATTATTGGGATATTCTTCAATGTCCATGCAAGCAAACAGTGAAAAAAATGCCAATATCAAAGAAATTGCACCTGCTACAAACTTTTTCCGGTTATTTTTTTTCGTTTGTTCCATGATTGATTTATTTAAAAACACCGGAATATTTTCCGTTATCCGGTTTCCTTCCATTCACTACATGGAAACTTTTGGAGATACCCAAATAAAAAGTGTTGGAGCGCCATTGGGTAGTCAAATCATTGATTTTCGTTTGGTAAAACGAATTGACCAAAGCCGCGCGAATGGTAATCCAATTCAAAGGAAGCTCAACGGACAGGATATTTTTGAATGTAAAATGATTATGAAACGAAGACATATAAAACAACTTTTCACTGTTTCCCAATCCAATTTCGTAATACGATTCTCCGAATTGCGGGGAATACATACTTCCCGCTACGGGCAGGTCAAATTGATACCTGAAACGAATGGGCTGCGACCTAATCATTAATTTGTATGCTGCAATTCCCGAAAGACCTAAATCAACATTCACCTTCGCCGAAGCCGGATTATTTCCGTTCCGGCTGTTATAGATAAATCCGAGTAAAACGCCGGCCTGAGGTCCCGCAAATACCTGAAAGTTTTCATTTAGATTGAAACGATAATGCATTGCGTAATTATATTCGAGTAATCCGGTCTGGTCGGATGCCGTTTTCGTCTTATTTTCGGTATAGGAATAGTCGATGAAAAACTGATGTTGAGATGAAAAATTTCCACTCCCCCACCCTATCATACGCATTTGCTCATAGAATAACCCGATATTTAATCCGCTGTATTTCAAAGGAGAAAGATAAGAATCGTAAACATGGCTTGTCCCAAAGCCTACCAACGACGACTGATACGTCAGGGAAACAGGCTTTTCTTCCTGGGAACGGGCTGAAAAAGCTATCAGCAAGAACAGAAATAAGTTATACATTATACTGTTTTTAGGCATGATACTTTTTTTGATTATTTGAATTGCCGGCAATTGTCTGACAAGTTTCATTTTTTATGTAGAACCTAAATTTAAATTCAATACCAATTCCATAGACTTCTTTGCGGGCAAATTTACATGAAATTTTTGAATTACACATATAACGAGTAAAAAATAGCGATTAAAGGATAAAAAAAATCAAAAATGGAGCCTA
>JAISXN010000148.1 GCA_031270525.1 Candidatus Symbiothrix sp.
TCCTGGGTGCGGGCAATCTGTTGGGAAGAAACCCCGCTGACAACGTTCAAAGCGGCTTTCTGCGCTTGAATCATACTCAGTTCGGTGTTCATTTTGCGGACGCTTACAACGGTTACTTCGTCCAGCACATTGGCCGCTTCAACCATGGCGACATTGATTTCGACGGTTTGTCCCGCCTTTATTTCCGTATTGATTTCTGCCGGTTGATAGGAAAGGTAAGAGATTTTTACTTTGTATTTTCCGGCGGCTATTCCGTCGATGCTGAATTTGCCGTCTATATCGGTAACGGCGCCTTTATTTGTATTTTCGATTAAAACGCTCGCTCCGATAATGCCCTCTCCAGTCTTTTTGTCGGAGATAATTCCTGTGACAGTTCCGGTTTTCGCGCTGAGCGTAATGGCTAACGCCCACAGAATAAACACAAAGCAAAATTTCTTTATCATAAATATACGTAATTATTTCCAAGACAAAGGTCAGGATAAAGGATTACGTTTTTATGACAAAATAATAATGTTTTTGTAAAAAATAGAATGCGGGTTTTTGTTGGCTGTCTTCCCATTGTCATTCCCGCTTGCGCTGGAATGACAGGGACGACAATTTGAATTACCCGCCCCGCATCGCTCACAGATAACTGCGATTGAACGGATAATTTGTTTCATCATGTTAATATTTTAGTGAATAATTACTTTCTGTACTGAAATTCCTTTTTTTGATTCGATTACAAAAATATAATTTCCTTTGGAATATTGAGATACGGGAATACTGATTTGTCGATTATTAGCAGAATATGAGTTAATAAAATGTCCTCCGGCAGAATAAATTTTTACTGAAAAAATATTCTCTTCTGCGTGAATATTAACAATTCCGTTGATTACCGGATTCGGATAAATAACCGGAACATTTCCTTGTCTAAGCGGAGGAATTGCTGAAAAATTATTTTCAATGTAAACCAAGTAAAATTCATGGATACTCCAATATTGGGTTTTACCGCTTCCGGTTTGAAGAACTTTTACGTAACGCGTTGTTATTTCCGGAATCGGAATTATCGTCAAAGTAGGCATGCCTGTGCCGGATGCGACAGGATTTCCCCAATTTGAACCGTCGGAAGAAACATAGACAGCGTATTCTTTCGGAAAATCGTTCGGACTTCCTGAAGCATCTAAGATTATGGTATTGAAATTGAGTGGTATTCTCGTATCGACTACAAACCATTGTCCGGGAGTAACTTGTGAACCGCCTGTCCAGCGGGTATCTGCCTTTCCGTCGATGGCAAAGTAAGCGTCGCCGCCGCTTGCGGTAGCGACCCAGCCGTTTCGGGACGGAGTAGAGCCAGGAGAAAATACCGGAGCCGTGGTCAGGTTGTTGAACCAGGATTGATAGCCGGAAGGCGACGACAGGATCGAAACGGACGACTGTACGGATGTCTGGCCGCTTTTCCCGCTACTGACAAAATTCGTTGCATTCACATCCGTCGTGGAAATCGTCGCACGGGCGTCTCCCTGAATCTCCAGGAAGCGGGTTGCTCCATACTGCTCGAAATGCGCCAGCATCCAATTTACCGTACCACCGGCCAGTAGGGCGCCATATTTTGCATTTCCCCAGTAATCGGAGGCGAACAGATTAGCTGTTCCGGTAAATCCGGGCGCGGTTTCAACATATTTTGTATCTGCATACACATCTCTTGCAACCGAAACGATCTGGGTATTGATCAAGTCAAATCCCTTGTCCGGATCAAGGCTTTCATAGTAGATGGAACGCAGGGAAGCATCCAGCGCCGTTCCAAGCGATATGCCCGAAGGCGATTTGCCGTTATTTTGCCGGAAAACAAGTCCTTTGTGGGAAGCATAATGAAAATCGTTGTACAATATTTCGTCTTCGCAATCTTCCAGCACCATAAATTCGAGTTCAAGCCAGTTTTGGTTATAGACGGCATTTTTGGAATCCGGATCATTGATAGAATTAGGCCATCCTCCGAATTTTGGGATTTCATAACCATTGGCAAATACAATCGAATTAAACTGAGTATTGCTGATTATCCCGTTTTTTGATCCTCCGCCAACCCTGATTCCGTTTTTGAATACGTGTCCCGCAAAATAATCAACGTAGTGATTGTCGCAACGGTATGTAAACAGGTCAATTCCACTGTACGTAGCTCTGATTCCTGCATTTACAATATAAACATCATCTCCTGCAACTTGAATGCAGTAAGGGTATCCAGGCAACGTTGCAAGGTCTTTTGTCATCGTTGAGGTCTGCTCCGGATAATTAAATGTAACGCCCCTGATACCGCTTTTTGCAGACATTTTCAAAAATGGCGTCCCTCCGGGTTGATTTTTCCCTGCATAAACTTCAAGAATACTGCCCTGCCCTTTCGGTACGGAAGCCAAGTCGGATGCGCCTTTCAACTCCACGCCCTGCGGGACGGTAAGGTTGCCCGTTACCTTGTATTTTCCCGGAGGAAGAAAGACGATACCGCCGCCTTCGTTGCCGGCTTTTTCCAGGGCGCTGCTGATGGCGGCAGTATTGTCGGTAACGGCGTCAGGTACGGCGCCAAATTCACTGTCGGTTACTACATACAAAACCTTTCTTTCCGGTTTGGTTTCCCGCGGCGCAATATCCGGAAAATCCGGCAGCCGTTTCATGGAAACGGGACGATGGTCGATTTTACATTCAAAGAGGGATTTGTTCAGGATGTTAGCGTCCAGGGCAAAGCGATTTCCCGTAAGGATGACCCGCGCATAAGCATTGACAAACACTTGGGGGGTGTTGTTGTTGAAATCGCCATCAACCGAAGCGTACAAGCCGCCGAATATATTCACTTTTCCGGAATGAATTGTACATTGTTGGGTCATCACTTTGGTAGATGCTTCCGGCTCAATCCTTATAGCGTCCGACAAGGCGTCTATTTCGCAAGCGTAGAACTGGGCTGTTGAGCCTGAGCCATTTGCAATGACAATACCGTTGTCGCAGTTATCAATTTTTATCCGTGTAAACATGATTCCGGCATTGGCGATGGCTTCGATGTAAATGCCTGTTTCGCAGTTTTTGAAATACATGCCATAGTTGTGTCCGTTGGGTTTGGAATCAACGGAAGGGATGGATTTTGCAGCATAAAAGCCTTTGTTGTAGCCTTCTATATTTACATGGCAGGTATAAGACCAGTCGTTGCGACGCATCACAATACCGGTTGCATTTTGACGGATAAAATCGCTGTAAGCGCTTCCTTTTTGAGGCGCTCCGGGCAATCCGGATACAGCCCAATAATCGGGGGAAAAGTCAATCCAGTCCAACCGGCCGACATCGGCAATATTGTCTATTTCTATTCCCCTGAACAAAGGCGTTCCGTAAAGATTGAAAACGTTCGGACAACCTCCTCCGTTGCGGCGCGACAGGATAACTCCCGAATAGGAATTAACCAAAGTAACGTTTCGTACATTGTTGTAATCATTTCCCCAATATCCCTGTTTCCCGTAAAGTATCGTCGGCGGATAGGGAACAATATTATCGGCGTCTTGTTCCGGATACCAGATAGACAGGTTATAAATGCCGGTAGAAGATTCCGTGGTAATGAATGCATCATCTTCGCTTTCGCTGTTCCTACCCCAGTAGGCCATAAGGATAGTTCCGGTAAGCGGTTGATTCTTATCCGGTTTTTTCCAATCGCCTCTGATTACGACACCTTTGGGTATCAGTAATTTACCGCCTATCTTATACTTACCTTCGGAAAGGTACAAAGTTCCGCCCCCTGCATTTCCCAAACGGTTGAGCAGTTCCTGAATACCATCGCGCGAATCATTGACGCCGGTTTTGTCGATTGTAGCAAGCGAAGCATCGGTGTAACCGGACACAGCAAGGTCTTCCGAATCGAAGTCTGAATCGATCAGGCTCCATTGTACTCCCGGTTGGGCGTGTATGGAAAATCCAATACAAATATATAATAATAAATAAACAATCTTTTTCATAATTTAAATTTATAAACGTATTTCACCATTCAAGCGAACATCTTCGGAGGAGGTTCCGGCCATGAAGCGAAAAATACCTGACGGAACAACGAATTTTGCTTTTTCCTCATCCCAGTAACGAAGTTGTTCTACCGGTAATACTATCTCTATTTTCTCCGTCGCGCCTTTTTTAATGAAGACTCGCTTGAATCCTTTCAATTGTTTTACCGGTAGCGGAATATCCATTTCCGGTAGTCGGACGTATAATTGGGTTACTTCGCTTCCGTCCTTTTTTCCGGTATTTTTCACATCGAAACTAACTTTGATACAATCTCCTTCTTTATTGATTTTCAGGTTTTTGTATTCAAAAACAGTATAACTTAAACCATAACCGAAAGGATAGAGCGGTTTTCCTTTGAAATACTGATAAGTCCGTCCCTTGGTAACATCATAATCATCAAAAGGGGGCAATTCGTCTAAACTGTTATAATAAGTCAACGGCAGTTTTCCCGACGGATTGTAATCGCCAAACAGTACTTCCGCAACGGCTGTTCCGCCCTGTTCGCCGGGATACCAGGCATTGATGATAGCGGGAATATTTTCGTTTATCCAGTCAATCGCTAACGAACTTCCGGCTACAAGTACTACAATCGTATTCGAATTCGCCTTATATATTTCACGGATAAATTCATCCTGGTCTTTCGGCAGATGAATATCATTACGGTCTTTTCCTTCGCGTTCAATGCTTTTATTGATTCCCAGCACGGCAACGGCAAGATCGCATTCGCGAACTGCTTTTCCTGCTTCTCCGTATAAATCCAGCCGGTCTTTTTTATCTGTGGACGGGATTCGCCACGACAGGCGGGCTATCGCTGCGTCACGGTTATCAAAATATTCGGCTTGCAGGTGGTATTCTTTTCCTGTTTCCAGTTCGATACGCGCCGTATCGGTGCGAATGCTGTGCCCTGCCCAAGCGTCGATTATTTTTTCTCCGTTGATATACAAACGACAACCGTCGTCGGAAGTAAAAGCGAAAGTATAAGTTCCTGATACGGTCGGACGCAGTTTGCCTTTCCAGCGGATGGATAAAGGCGGTTTAGGCAAAAAGGGATCGGGAGCCTGATTGGCAGGTTCGTAATTAATCCATTCATCGGTTCTCTTTTTAGGCTCGCCTTCCAGATTCCTGTTGGAGAAATATTCGGTTTGCAAGCCTTCCGGATAATAAGCCGGCGAAATCATCTCATAACCATCTGAAGCCGATACCCAGGGGGCATATACAATCTTTACCCTGTTACCTGTTTTTTCCCTGATGCCGGACAAAATAGATACCGGCTGATTGACAGGGTATCCGCTATAGTCGCCAAATTCGCAGTTAGCCGCGTTGATACCTACCACAGCAATGGATTTCACTTTCTTCAAGTCAACCGGCAATGTATTGTTTTTATTTTTGAGTAAGACGATACTTTGTCGGGCTGCTTCTAATGCTAATTCCTTATGTTCAGGCGCGCCTACCGTCGAGGGCGGCAATTGGTCATAAGGATTATGACCGGGACGATCAAAAAGCCCCAGACGCATCCTCGCTCTCAATACGCGATAAGCGGCGGAATCAATATCAGCATCCGATACCATTTTCTGCCGGTAAGCATTGAGTAAAGGTCTAATATATACATCGTCGCCACATTCCAAATCCAGTCCTGCTTTAATAGATAAAGTAGCTGCCGTTTCTTTTGTTTTGACATATTTATGCCCGCTAACGAGTAAAGAAGGACCTCCACAATCGGAAACTACATATCCGTCGAAACCCCAGTCTTCGCGCAAAACTTTCTGTATCAACCACGGATTGGCGGTACAAGGCACACCGTTGATAGCGTTGTAAGCCGTCATAAAAGAAGCTGCCCGTCCGTCTCCGACACATTGTTCAAAAGCAGGGAAATAATATTCCCTCAATATTCTTTCGCTGACGCGGGGATTCGCCTCAAAACGATTGTGTTCTTCATTATTGACGGCAAAATGTTTGGGTGTCGAAACAACTTTAAGATATTTGGGGTCGTTGCCTTGAAGTCCTTTCACAAATGCTGCTCCCAATATGCCTGAGAGGTAAGGATCTTCGCCGTAAGTTTCCGGCGTCCGTCCCCAACGCGGATCGCGCGCCATATTGACGGTAGGCGACCAGAAAGTGAGCAAATCGCTGAACTGAGCCTGCTGTTTTTTCCCCTGATCAAGTTCGTTCCACCGGGCGCGGGCTTCGTCCGAAATAGCGGTAGCTACGCGGTAATGCAAATCGGGATTCCACATTGCCGCCAGTCCGATGGCTTGTGGAAATACGGTAAAATTTCCGGGCCGGACAACGCCATGCAAGGCTTCGTTGCCGTGATAGTATTTATCAATTCCCAATCGCTTAATTTCGGGTGAAGTTGCTCGCAGAAGTCCTATCTTTTCTTCGACCGTGAGCCGCGAAAGCAAATCCGTTATGCGATCGTGAAGCGGCGCATCTTCGTTGCGAAACAATTCCACGTCCTGCGCCCTCGCCGCCAGAATCTGTAACAACAAAGCGAATGTAAGAATATAATGAATTAATTTCATTTTCATATCTGTCTATTTTTAAAATATTCCCATTGCCACCGTTCCGTATATAATAAGGATTAATTTTCAAGGAAAGAGCATAGCCCGACGCCGGACAATACGATTCCGGCGTCGGATATACAACCTTAATCAAATATCATCCCCGTACACGGAAATCTCGCCCAGGTTTATGCAATTGCTATTTTGCCAGTTCGGATATTTTATCACTAAACGGAGATACCGGACTTTCTTGCCTGTGTCAATCAAGTTAAAGTCGAAACCATTCGCCCAAATGGCTTTGTCGGCATCATTACTTGTATTGTAATTGGAACCGGACGGTTTTTCTATTCCAAAATCACCCAGTTTAACCCAATCTTTCTGCCAGTTATAGATATCCGGTTCAGGTTCCGGCGCTACATAATTCAGGCTATTCGCTTGCGCCTGCGTAATTTTATCCACATACAGCGGGTCGGAGGATGAAAGGTAATTTCCGGGGTTTTTTTGTACGACATACGTTGTTCTGTAATATTTTTCAAATTCATCTTTAGACGGAAAGTCTTCCAATTCCTTCGGCACATCCGTAGCCCACAGTTCAAAAAATCGCGGACTGTGCCCGGTAAAAGCGCCATTGTCCGTTCTGGCCCAGAGATGAAATCTGCTAAGCGAAGCCAACACGCCGATGTCAAATGTAAAATGATGCGGAAATTTGAACCGGGCATTGGCATTTCCCGATTGGTCTTCGGTATGCAAAATAGTCATGCCGTTGGTATTGTTTGCCGATCCGCCGTCCCAAATCTTAACCAGGCTGCGTTGCCCGACGCCAAAATCGGTGATTGGTTTCAGGTAATCCTGGTCGCCGCCACCCGGATGAGGCGTCGTATTGTCGCCCGGTTTGAAAGCAGCTACGAATCTTGATTTGGTTATTTCCCTTTCAAATTTCGGCATGGTGAATTTCCTTTTTATTGATTCAAAAGTTTCGAGGCCGTTTTCCGGTAGATGAATACTGTAAATCTCAATTTCATTTCCGGTTTCCAAGCCATTCAGCAGGGTAACATCCTCATCGTTCGGGACTTCTATTTTGACCGTTTTCCCTTCGATATCTACGTATTCTACCACCGAATGCAAAAGAGATGTTGCGGTTGCCGATACGGCTTCCCATGTAATTTGCATATCGCCGGTTACGAGTTTAGCCAGTTCCTTAACACCCCTGTTACGCAGGTTTTCCACGTAAACATCGCCCAGTACGGTACCGGAAATCTCCGTCGATTTGGAAATATTTCCGTTATCGTCTTGCATCTCAAATTCGAAAATATATTCGCCTTCAGCTATGTTATTCAACAAGGCCGTCAACCACATTTCGCTTTCGGATATCCTGACAACGGGAATGCTCACGCTGGTATCGCGCTGATTCCAGTAAATGATCGCTTTCGTAATGCGCGGGTCAGCATTGATTTTCCATTCGAATGCGATTTTGTATAATCCCGAATGTACTTTTATCGAATCGGCGGCTCCAATATAAATTGTTTCGCCACGTTTAATATATTCTTCATGGATGCTGTTCATGTTTTCGCACGCAAATACGAAAACCATCAGGCATACCGGAATAACTGCCATCCATGTCCTGATTCTCGTTGTGAGAGAAAAAATATTATTTATCCGTTTCATTTGTTTATCCAATTAATAAAATTATAATAATAGAGTCTATCTGTCATCTCCGTACACCGATAATTCCGCCATGTGCATGGCCGGGGTATGCGCCCATGTATCGTGAACTTCAAACCGGATATAACGCATTTTAGCGACATCCTGTCTGAACTCAAAATCAAATCCCGCACGGTGAGCGGCCAAATCTTCAGGGGTATTTGTTCCGGGAGGCAAGCCGGAAGGTTTAACCACTTCGCATTGGCTCAAAAGCGTCCAGTCTTTTTTCCATTCATTGCTGTCGTAGTACGCCGCATCGTCCCGCGGGTGAGCCAATTCGTCCGTTCCCCATATATCAAACAATCTCAGATTGTGTTGGGCATACGGATAGATTTCCCCGCGCTGGAAAATCACTATATGTGTTAATTGGGCTCTGATACCCAGGTCGATAGTGAAATGTTGCGGAATTGTGTAACCGGCGGCGGCATCGGTATGCCATCCATGATACTTGTCGGGGTCGTCCAGAACGCCATCCCATATTTTTTCCAACGGACGGTTATCATTCACCGAAACATTATCCCCTGCAAGCGCTGGGCTAACGAATCGCGACTTGTCAAGCATTACTTCATAATACGGCTCTAATTCCATTTTAAAAGTGTCCGAAATATTTTCATATTTATCCGTAATACTAAGGGCAAAAGTGCGTTTTTGGGTATCAAATCCTCTCAGTCTTTTCGAGTCTGAAACCAAAGACGAAAATATCATATCTTTAAGTTCCAACTCGCCTCTGTCATTGGCTGCGAGAATAGAAATACCCACCATGGCTTTTGCCGGATTATCCCAAGTGATCACAACCCCTCCGAAAGTCGGCTCTACACGAAACGAGTTGAAAATCGCCTTCATGGGCGAATCCAAAGGAAGAAATTTTTGAACGTGTGGTTGTGAAACGTTTTCGCTGTGATCGACAACATACAGTTTGAGTTCTATTTCCTCCGGATCGCCGATTCCATCTACTTCCATATAATTTTTGTAGATTGAAGAGCGCACCGTCCGAAGTTTACCGTTATATGTAAACTCGCATTTCACATAAGAAATATCGTCTTCATTGGGTAAAGAATAGGTAATATGAGCGCCTCCGTTGGTCGGAGTGATGACGACGTTTTTTAATGGAGCGGGAGGAACGTTGTCCGTAGGAGTTTGTCCTACAGGAAGTTCAGAGCACGATAGCACCACGAAGGACAGCAGAAACAATAGAACTGTTCCCTTCGGAAAAGTGCGGTTAAGACTAAAAACTATTTTTTCCATTATTATAGATTTTAAAATAATTACTGTTGTGTTCTTTTTTACCATCCCGGATTTTGTACTAAATTGCTGTTTACAACAAGCGTGTTGCTGCGCAAAGGCCAGAGATAGTCTTTGTAAGTAAACTTTCGATTACTAAAATAAACCCTTGTCAGATAATAATCTTCGAGTTTTTGTCCTTGAAAATCCCAACCGCGTACCGGTTCGTTGAGGTATTTTTCGGCGTCGCGCCATCTACGCAGGTCGAAAGGCCGTTGTCCTTCAAAGGAGAGTTCAATAAGGCGTTCGCGTTTGATAATTTCACGCATGCCTTCTTTGTTCATGGGTTTTAAGGGGTCTTTTGCATATTTCCACGATTCAACGACACCGTCCAGTCCCGCACGGGATCTGATACTATCTACCCAAGCGTATACTTCATTATCGGGAGCGTTTTTTGATTCGTTCAGCGCTTCGGCATACAGCAGATATAAATCTGCCAGACGTATGATCGGCATAGAAAAACGATAAGGAGCCGGAGCTTGGGTATTTGTCGGTATCCTGAAACTTACCAGCTTTTTAATGAAATATCCCGTCGAAGGATGACAATCCTGAAATACCAGGCCGTGTACGTCTCCCGACCTGTTTTTGACAACTAACTGAGGGCCGTCGTCCTTATTTGTCAACAATTCATAAATGCCTCTGTCGAAACAAAGATGTGCATAAAACCGGGGTTCTCTGTAATAATTTAACCGGGCTGTTGTTTCTCCTGCTCCAATGTAATAGTAATGCCACGCATAGGAATCCGGCTCGGTTCCCGGCTCAGCGTCGGGATCGGGTTCGGTAATCGTATTGGTGAGGGTTTCATAACGGTGTTCATAATCCCAATAAGGATCTTCGTCGATGGGAATACCGTTTTTGCTATAATAGGTTTCTGCCATTTTCAGTGTAGCGCTTAACTCTGCCGTACCGGCGTATGAGGTGTAGATTTTCGGCGTACACCAATTTTGAAATTGATTATTATCATTTGTACATGCCCATACAATTTCCCTGTTGGTCGTAAACCTTTCGGTAACACATCCTCTAAGCGTATATTTCAAAGCGGTTGTATCGGACATGATATCGAATCCAATCGGATACCGGAACAAATTGTGTCCTGCGATATGAGCCGCATCAATAGCGGCTTTCACGGCTACCGCCGCTTTCTCCCAACGCGCTTGAATAGCAGCAGGATCATTATTGTTGGAAATTAGCTGCACTCCTCTTTTATCTTTGAAATTCTGATAATAAACGTAAGAGCCGTTAAACAAAGGACTGGCCGACCACACCAGGGTTCTGGCCTTAATAGCCAATGCGATGGCTTGGGTAATACGGCCTGTTTCCGTAGTTATTTCCGTAATCGAAGCAGGGAGATCCGGCGTTGCTTCGTCAATCAGATTTATGATATATTCAATTACATCATCCACCGGTTCACGATATACGCGTACTTCTTCTGGCGAAGCGCTCACATCAATGTTTTTGTCCATGATGGGAATCGGCCCGTATAAAGTCATCAGGAAAAAATGAAAATAAGCTTTCAAAATTTTCACTTCTGCTTTCCATCGCACTCTTTCGTTCGCCGTCAAATCGGGAACATTATCAATGTTTTCCAAAAAGATATTGCAATCGCGGATACCTATCCACATTCTTTTCCCGCCACCGGCTCCATCCCAGTAATTCAGGTAAGGATCGGTAATATTCTGCTGGCCTTGAGCGAGACGCGCACCGCTGTTCCCCTTCATATTATTATCAACGTCCCACCATATTTCGTCGCCGCCGGCAATTAATCCCGGATAGTCGAACGCAGAAGCCATATTCGGCAAATAGTTGTAGCAACCGTAAAAAAACTTTTCCGAGTTTATCCGGTTCGAAAATGCCGTTTCCAAAGTAGCGGTACCGTCCGGAACAACAGCCAGATAATCGGAGCACCGGGTAAAAAGAAAAATTCCGGAAATCAGAAATATATATTTTAAGTATTTCATATTAATATTTTTTATTTAAAATTCAACATTAATGCCAAAATTTAATACCCTTTGAAGGGGGTATGCCAAACCATTATCGCCCATTTCGGGGTCCCACATCTTAAATGCGGAAAGGACGGCGAGATTATTGCCCGAAACATATAAACGTACATTTGAAAACCGGATCCGATGTAATAATTTCTGTGGTAAAGTGTATCCGATTTCAGCCGTTTTCAGTCTGATAAAAGAGCCGTCGCGCATAAACCATGTGCTGGTAACTTGGTTGTTCCCTATGGGCGTTTCGGATAATCTTGGCCACAATGCATACACGTCACGGTTGTCTTCCGTCCAGTGACTGTCGGCATAATACTTTAACATGGCTCTATTGGTATCAAAATTCGCTAAAGCTTCGCGATTATCTTTTACAAAAGGAGCGGTATTGGCCGGATTGATCCAGAAAGATGAGCGGGCAGAACCCTGCAGAAAGAGTGAAATATCAAAGTTTTTGTACCCGGCCGACAAGCCGAATCCGTAAATAATTTCCGGAGTAGTCGGAAATCCGATAGGAACCTGGTCATTCTGGTCTATCTGCATATCGCCGTTGATATCTTTATATTTAATGTCTCCCGCCCCGTATTCGCCAAAAGTTTGGGTGGGCGAATTAGCCACTTCTTCGTCATCAATAAACAGACGCTCGGCAATGTATCCGTAAGTCTGCGACAATTTCCGGCCTACATGCGACCGCCATGGTGCGCCGGCGGCGAGATAATCGGGTTCTTCATACACTTTATATTTGCTGGAGGCATACGTAAAGTTTCCACGGACAAGCGTCCATAAATCTTTTGTGAACGATTTGTTATAGTCGACCGATATTTCAAAGCCACTGCCGGTAGCTTCGCCGATGTTGGCACGCGGCGTTACCTGCAACCCCATGGTCGTAGGGATCGAAGAACGTTCCTGCAAAATATTGGATCTTTCTTCCATGAAATAATCTGCCTGTACTTCCAGCGTGTTCCAAAGGTTGAGTTCCAGACCAAAATTGCTTTTACGGCTGATTTCCCATGTAATATCCGGGTCGGCATAGCGTTGAATGGATATACCGTTCCGGTGGAAACCATACTCGTCGCCTACGCTGTATCCCCGTCCTCCGTCGTTCATGTTCAATTGAGACATATAATAAAAGCGGTCTTCGTCTCTTCCGATGGCGTCATTTCCTACCAAACCATAGGTGGCCTTTAGTTTCAGCTTGGAAATCGTTTTGAGATAGGGTTCCATGAATTTCTCATTCGTAATAATATATCCGACTCCAGCAGAAGGAAAGAATCCCCAGCGTTGAGTGGAATGGAAGCGTTCCGATCCGTTGTACCCGAAGTTGAGTTCCATGAAATAACGGCTGTCGAAACCGTAAGTAAATCGGCCTGCCAATCCGAGATTGCGGTGAGGAAGCGACAGTTGGAAGTCATTGGTGGTGCCATTGTGCATTTCACGGACAGTGGTTACCAACAAACCGGAAACCGAATGTTTTTCCTTGAATGTGTTGGTATAGGAAAGCGCCCCTTCGAAATACAGGGTACTTTCCAATTCCCGGTTAGAAGGAATAAAGTCCAGGTAATCGGTACCGGAGTCGGGATTAATGGCCGTCAATACATAATCGTCGGGATCGACCGTCTCCGCCACTGTATAGAAGAAAGGAACATATTGCCGGCGGATAGGTAATTTCGAATAACGATCCACATTAAACAACCCTCTCAACGATAATCCTTCCAATAAAAACTTCAGATCTTGTTTTGCTTCGAACTGCGCATACATGTTCGAACGGTCTTCTGTCCGGTATCCTTTCAGCATTTCGGCGTAAGGGTTCAGGTAGTTTCCCGATGCGTAATTTCCGAACAGGATGTGTTTGGCATAGATATTCGCGGCATCCGGGTTGTAATAAGGACGGAAATAAACCGGATTAGCGTTGATGGCCTTGTTGTACAGGTCGGTTCCTCCATCCAAAGGCCCTACATAGTCGTCGAATACACCATTTAGACGAACAATCACTTCAGTCGTTTTAGTCAGATTGACATTGACATTCGAACGCAAGGAGTATTTCCGGATGTCAATGTTTGTATTAAAACTCTGACGCGGGTCGTTTTTAATAATCCCCTGGTCTTTGGCGTAAGAAGCTGCTATGTAATAACGGGCTACCGTTCCGCCACCGCTGACGTTCAAATTGTAGCGCTGATTGAAGGTTTGTTTGTCAAAAAGCAACTCCTGCCAGTCATTCGCCGGATATCGGATGGGATCGATGCCTCGCTCGGTATATTCAATCTTCTTTTGTGAATAAGGCAACGTCCGGCCCGGCGTACGAGTGATGACCGCTTCGTTATGGTATCTCATATAACTGACGGGGTCGGCCAGTTCGATATTTTCCGTAGGTTGGGAAAAAGAACCTTCGGCGCGGAACTGTATTTTCATCGTTCCTTCGCGTCCTTCTTTGGTTGTAACCAGAATAACGCCGTTAGCGCCACGCGCTCCGTACAGAGCAGTCGCATTGGCGTCTTTCATAATTGAAAATGCGGAAATATCGTCGTTGGTCAAACGTGCCAGATCTTCCGTACTCATTTCAACGCCATCAATTAAAATCAAAGGGTCTTTTTTCCCTGTTCCAAAATTGGTTACACCACGGATAAAAAACTGGGCGTTATCCTGGCCTGGTTCTCCCGTCCGCTGATACGATATTAATCCGGCAATACGTCCGGCAAAAGAGGTGGTGAGATTACTCGACGGCACCCGTAATTCAGAAGGTTTGACCGTCGTAATGGATGCGATCACGCTTTCCTTTTTCTGTTTTCCGAAAGCGACAATGGTTACTTCATCTAATTCGTTAGTGTTTACTTTCATCGCCACGTCAATCTTCCTTCTGCTCCCGACGGTTTCTTTATGTTCCTGATACCCGAGAAAAGTAAATATCAGCACATCTGCCGATTTCACATTGGGAAAGGAATAAGAACCGTCCACATCGGTAGCTACGCCTCGCGTAGACCCCTGCAACGTAATGATTACTCCTGCCATGCCTTCTCCACTTTCATCTGCAACCCTTCCGGAAACCGTCAAATTTTCCTGAGCCATCAGGCTAAATTGAACAGAACAGACAATACAGCTTGTTAACAACCATTTCATTAGCAAGTTCGACTTGACAGGTAATCGTTTTTTTGACTTTTTGTTTTTCATACTATATACTATTAAATTTACTAAGTAAAAAAATTATTGCAAAATTAACATTATCCATTTAATGGAATTATTAATAACACAATTAATATTTAGATTAATAAGGATTAATTTTTATA
>JAISXN010000172.1 GCA_031270525.1 Candidatus Symbiothrix sp.
CCCACCACATTCGGGTCCAGGATGCGGGAAGTAGAACCCAACGGATCCACAGCCGGATAAATCCCCAATTCCGAAATCTTACGATCCAAAACCGTTGTCGCATCCAAAAACGCAAAAGTTGTTGCCGGCGCAGGGTCGGTCAAGTCGTCGGCAGGAACGTAAACAGCTTGTACGGAAGTAATTGAACCGTTTTTAGTCGAAGCAATCCGCTCCTGCATAGCGCCCATTTCCGTTGCCAAAGTCGGCTGATAACCCACAGCCGAAGGCATACGTCCCAAAAGAGCGGAAACTTCGGAACCTGCTTGCGTAAAACGGAAAATATTATCTATAAAGAAAAGAATATCACGTCCGCCTTCGCCTCCCTGGTCGCGGAAAGCTTCGGCAATAGTCAAACCCGATAAGGCCACGGAAGAACGCGCACCGGGAGGTTCGTTCATCTGTCCGAATACCAAGGTTGCCTGCGATTTTCCCAATTCTTCGTAGTCAATTTTTGATAAATCCCATTCGCCGCGTTCCATTGCCTCCTTAAATTCTTTCCCGTAGCGAATTACACCCGATTCTATCATTTCACGGAGCAAGTCGTTACCTTCGCGGGTACGTTCGCCGACTCCTGCAAAGACAGAAAATCCATTGTGCTTCTTCGCAATATTATTGATCAACTCCATGATTAACACTGTTTTGCCGACGCCGGCGCCACCGAACAAGCCGATTTTTCCTCCTTTTAAATAAGGAGCGAGCAAATCAACCACTTTAATTCCGGTAAACAAAATTTCTTTGGAAGTAGATAAATCTTCAAACTTAGGCGGTTCGCGGTGAATCGGCAAAATGTTCTCGTGGCTTAAAGGTCTCATTCCGTCAATGGTATCGCCGATTACGTTCAGCAAACGGCCTTTCACACGGTCGCCCACCGGCATGGAAATCGGCCGGCCTAAACTTTCAACTTTCATTCCGCGGTAAATACCGTCGGTCGAATCCATCGCTACCGTTCGCACCGTATCTTCACCGGTATGCTGTTGTACCTCAACAATTAAAACTTTTCCGTCGGGACGAGTTACTTTCAACGCTTCGTGTATTTTTGGAACCGATTGTCCGGTTTTTCCATACGAAACGTCAATAACAGGACCAATTACCTGAGAAATATATCCAAATTTTTCAGACATGTTTTAAAATATAATAATATGAAAAATGTAAAAAGCTTCCTTATGAACATGCTTTAAGATTCACAAAGAAGCATGGCAAAATTACTATTTACATTTTCAATATGCAAGAAATCCATGAACTTTTTTGAATATTTCTTCAAATTTTTTGAATCACAAAAAAGAACATGTATCTTTGTAGCTCGAAAATTAACTATTATTATTTATGACTTATAAATTAATGAAAAAAGTAATTAACCGGTATATCGTATTGAATATTATGCTTTTGTTTTTTTGCGCATCTTGCAACTGGAATAAGACAAAAACTGCGGACGATACAATTTCTTTCGATACTATACGTATTGATGAGGTGCATCCTTCGGAAAATATCAATTCAAATGTCAATATTAGCTGTCATTTGAACATTTCCTTTATTTATCCGGATTCTTACAGCGATGTTGATAAACTGCACAAGTTACAGTCCGCTTTCATCGAACGGATGTTTTCCATGAAATATGCCGGTCTGTCTCCTCGACAAGCAGTAGATAGTTTTAGAACACAGTACATTAAAGATTTTCAAGGTGAAAAATTCTCCGATGAAGACTACGATCTGGAGGACGAAAGCGGTTTCCAATATCATTTGGATTTGAAGAATGAAATTACTTACAACGGAAACAACTTGATTTCTTTTTTGGTTGAAAATGAGATTTTTGAAGGTGGCGCTCACGGCGCTCACAGCATTTGCGGATACGTAATTGACTTGAATACAGGCGAATATATCACAGAAGATTCTTTTGCCGGAACTGATTATAAAAAGAATCTATCGGAGATTATCGTTAAAAAAATTGCCGAAGCCAATAAAGTCAGTGACCCCAAACAATTGGAAGACATGGGTTATAACAACATTGATGATATTGTTCCCAATGGAAATTTTACCATCGACGCGGAAGGAATCACATACTATTTCAATGAGTATGAGATAGCTTCTTATTTCATCGGAATAACGAAAGTTTTTATTCCTTACGAAGAGTTGAATATTTTTATTACGGACGATAATCCGATTGCTGCTTTGGCAAAATTATAAAAATGGAGATAATCGAAAAATATTTCCCCGAATTGACGGAAAGACAAAAGTCCCAATTTACATTACTATACGATTTATATACCGGTTGGAACTCAAAAATCAACCTGATTTCGAGGAAAGACATTGAAAATTTATACGAGAAGCACATCCTTCACTCTCTGGGAATTGCACAGGTCATCCGGTTTACCGACCGCTCTGCCGTTTTGGACGTAGGTACAGGGGGCGGTTTTCCCGGAATTCCTTTAGCGATATTATTTCCCAAAGTTTGCTTCCTTTTGATAGACGGTATCGGGAAAAAAATCAAAGCGGCGAAAGACATAGCAAAACAAATTGGTCTGGAAAACGTTGAATGTAAACAAGAAAGAGTGGAAGACGAAAAAGCGCAATTTGATTTTGTCGTCAGCCGCGCGGTAATGCCTTTGCCGGATTTGCTGAAAACGGCGAAAAAAAATATCGTCAAAGACCAACAAAACGCAATACCTAACGGTTTTTTATGTTTAAAAGGGGGAGATTTGCAAGAAGAGTTAAAACCATTTAAAAATAAAGTTATCATATACGAATTGCAAGATTATTTTGAGGAGGAATTTTTTCACACGAAAAAGGTAATATATATATCTGTGTAAAGATTTTACTGTACAAAAACCATTATAAAATAACTAAATATATGCTAAAAATAAAAGTTTTTGTTTTCAATCCGATTCAAGAAAACACTTATCTTCTGTATGACGAAACAAAAGAAGCAGTTATCATTGACTGCGGCGCTTATACCGACGACGAAAAAAAGCAACTCTCGGATTTTATCAATGAAAAAAAGCTTAAGTTAAAACATGTTTTGAACACGCATCTGCATTTCGACCATATTTTAGGAAACAGTTTTCTTTACGAAACCTACGGATTGAAACCCGAATATAACCCGGCCGACGAAGCAATGCCCGGAGTGAAAGAAGGTATCGTAAAATTCGGAATCAACGCTTTTAAATATGATGTTGTTCTTGCTGAACAATACATTGACGATAAGGATATTATTTCTTTCGGAAACACCCGTTTGGAAGCCTTGTCAACGCCCGGACATTCACCCGGAAGCCTCTCATTTTATTCCGAAAAAGGCGCATGCGTTTTCACCGGCGACGCCTTGTTCCGGTTCGACCTCGGACGAACGGATTTGTGGGGCGGTGACTCCGAAGAACTATTACAATCCATTGAAAATAAACTATATACACTCCCCGGTGAAACGGTCGTTTATCCCGGACACGGGGAGCCTTCTGTTATCGACGAGGAAATAGAATATAATCCATACGTATAAATATATTATGACAAACAATTTTGTAAACCGCCACATCGGCGTAAATAAAAAAGATGCGGAAAAAATGTTATCCGCTTTAGGCCTTTCAAGTTTGGAACAACTTATCGACGAAACGATTCCCCGGAATATCCGGTTAAAGCAACTGCCGGAACTTCCGGAAGCAATGACCGAACGCGAGTATTCCGAACATATTACCGAACTTGCCTCCCAAAACGAAGTTTTCACTTCCTATATCGGCATGGGCTGGTACGATACGGCAACACCTGCCGTAATCGTTCGTAATGTATTTGAAAATCCGGTTTGGTACACATCTTATACGCCCTATCAGGCTGAAATTTCTCAGGGAAGATTGGAAGCTCTTCTCAATTTCCAAACCATGATTTGTGACCTAACCGCTTTGCCGTTAGCGAATTGCTCTCTGCTCGACGAAGCGACCGCCGCTGCCGAAGCCGCTCACATGTTTTTCGGCTCCAGAAGCCGCGAACAAGTTGCGAAAAATGCTAATATTTTGTTCGTCGATGAAAAAATCTTCGACTCGACATTTGCTGTGATACAAACCCGGACAATTCCTCATGGAATCGAACTGCAAAAAGGCGATTATAAAACTTATGCTTTTACCGACAAAGTTTTCGGCGCTATCGTGCAATACCCTAATTCGGACGGTTCCGTAGAAAATTACAAGGAATTTACAGCCCGCGCAACTGCTGCCGGAGTCAGGACGGCTGTTGCCGCCGACCTCTTAAGTCTTTGTATCTTAACGCCTCCCGGCGAATGGGGCGCAGACATCGTGTTCGGAAGTTCCCAACGTTTTGGAATCCCCATGTTTTACGGCGGACCTTCTGCCGCTTATATGGCTGCCAAAGACGACTACAAACGGATTATCCCCGGAAGAATTATTGGTATTTCCAAAGACGCTTATGGGAAAACGGCTTACCGCATGGCTTTGCAAACCCGCGAACAACATATCAAGCGCGAAAAAGCGACTTCCAATATTTGCACCGCTCAGGCTTTATTAGCTACAATGGCGTCATTCTATGCCATTTATCATGGTCCGGACGGACTGAAAGAAATTGCGGAAAAAGTACACGCCCATGCGGGATTTTTGTCTGAGGAACTAAGTAATTTAGGTTATACTCAAGAAAATAAAAACTTCTTCGATACATTAAAAATCCGTTTGCCCAAAAAAGCTTCCATGAAAGTTTTGAAGGAAACCGCGCTTGACTGTAAAGTAAATCTTCGCTATTACGACAATCAGAGTGTCGGTATCAGCATTGACGAAACAACTCTGCCCGAAGATATCGGCGTACTTCTGTACATTTTTGCAACGGCTATCCAGTCGGAAAAAGCCTTGGACAAGGCAATTCCCTGCAAAACCTATTTTGACGACCGTTTTCTGCGTACAAGCGCCTATCTGACGCATCCGGTATTCAATTCCTATCGTACGGAAACCGAATTGATGCGTTATATCAAACGATTGGAACGAAAAGATATATCTTTGGCTCACTCGATGATTTCCTTGGGTTCGTGCACCATGAAACTGAATGCGGCTGCCGAACTTTTGCCGCTTAACCTGCCCGGTCTGGCCAATATACATCCGTATGCGCCCAAAGAACAAACGGAAGGCTACCGGGAACTTATCGAAAACCTCTCGGATTATCTGACTACCATCACCGGTTTGCCGGGCATCAGTTTTCAACCCAATTCCGGTGCGGCAGGCGAATATGCAGGCTTGGTAACTATCCGCAAATTCCACGAATACAACGGACAAAAGCAACGAAATATCATTTTGATACCCGCTTCCGCTCATGGAACCAATCCGGCAAGCGCCGCCCAAGCCGGCTTCATTCCGGTCAACGTCAAGACCGATGAGTTGGGAAATACCGATATCGGAGACTTGCAGGCAAAAGCCGTAGAATACAAAGATTCGCTGGCCGCTTTGATGATTACCTATCCATCTACTCACGGTATTTTCGAAACAAATATCGTGGAAATATGTAAAATCATCCATGCCAACGGCGGACAAGTCTATATGGACGGCGCAAATATGAATGCCCAGGTTGGACTGACGAGTCCCGGTTTCATCGGCGCAGACGTTTGCCACCTGAATTTGCACAAAACATTTGCAATTCCTCACGGTGGAGGCGGTCCGGGTGAAGGTCCCATTTGCGTGGCGCGGCATTTGATTCCTTTCCTGCCTTTCCATCCGGTTGAGGACGATTCTTTTCAGAATACCGTTGCTGCTTCGCCCTTCGGAAGCGCCGGAATTTTGCCCATTACTTACGGATATATCCGTATGATGGGTGCGGAAGGATTAACCGATGCGACTCGCATTGCCATTTTGAATGCCAATTATTTAGCCCTGAAATTGGAAAAAGCGTACGGCGTCGTTTACAAAGGAGTACAAGGCAAAGTCGGACACGAATTGATTCTGGATTGCCGGAACCTCAAAGATTACGCGGGAACGACCGAGACAGATATTGCCAAGCGGTTGATAGACTTCGGATTCCATGCTCCTACCTTATCTTTTCCGGTTCATGGAACATTGATGATCGAACCGAC
>JAISXN010000122.1 GCA_031270525.1 Candidatus Symbiothrix sp.
AAAACCTCCTTTTTCTTTGGGGCCTCTTTGACGCCAAACTTTTAATTTTATGTTGATTATTTTTTCCATGTTTTACGATTTATAATTCCGTTGCTGTCTAACCACAAACTCATAATCCAACGATTCCTTCACAAGTTCCGGCTCTTTGTCCTCGCTTGTATATTGCCAGCAAGCCGCATACGAATATTGAGTATCGTCGCGCAAAGCTTCCCCTTCGGGAGTCTGGTATTCTTCCCGGAAGTGACCGCCGCAAGATTCATTCCTGTTCAATCCGTCAAGCGCCATCAGATAACCGATATCGAAGAAATCGGCAACGCGGAGCGCTTTTTCCAACTCCGTATTCAACGAATTGACATCGCCCGGAATACGAACATTCGCCCAAAATTCTTTCTTCAATTCTTTGATTTTTTTCAGAGCTGTTTCCAGAGATTCTTTTGTACGAGCCATGCCTACGTAATCCCACATGATTGTACCAAGGGCTTTGTGGAAAGAATCGACCGAACGGTTTCCCCTGATATTCATCAGCTTATTAATTCTTGCTTTGACTGCTTTTTCGGTTTCCGTAAATTCCGGCAAATCGGTGCTGAAATGCGGAACGCTGATTTGATCGGCCAAGTAATTTTGAATCGTATAAGGAAGAACGAAATATCCGTCGGCCAGACCTTGCATCAGTGCCGAAGCGCCCAAACGGTTAGCTCCATGGTCGGAGAAATTGGCTTCGCCGATAGCAAAACAGCCCGGAATCGTCGTCATCAATTCGTAATCAACCCAAATGCCGCCCATCGTATAGTGAATTGCCGGATAAATCATCATCGGCGTTTTGTACGGATTCTGGTCGGTGATCTTTTCGTACATCTGGAAAAGATTACCGTAGCGGGCTTCTACCGTCTTCATACCCAGCCGTTTGATAGCGGCCGAAAAATCAAGGTAAACCGCTAAACCGGAAGGCGCAATGCCGAATCCCGCATCGCATCTTTCTTTTGCGGCACGCGAGGCCACGTCGCGCGGAACCAGATTCCCGAATGCAGGATATCTTCTTTCCAAGTAATAATCGCGGTCCTCTTCGGCAATTTCGGTCGGTTTCAATTTACCTTCACGAATGGCTACGGCGTCTTCAATTTTCCTGGGAACCCAAATACGTCCGTCATTGCGAAGCGATTCGGACATCAAAGTCAGTTTCGATTGAAATTCACCGTGAACCGGAATACAAGTCGGGTGAATCTGCGCAAAAGCAGGATTGGCAAACAAAGCGCCTTTCCGGTACACCTGCGCGGCAACCGAACCGTTGGAATTCATCGCATTGGTTGAAAGGAAATAAGCATTTCCGTAACCGCCGGTAGCAATTACTACCGCATGAGCTGCAAAACGCTTGATTTCGCCGGTTACCAAATCACGGGCGATAATACCGCGGGCGCGACCGTCAATCATAACGAGGTCTAACATTTCGTGACGGATAAACATCTTCACGCTGCCTTTGTGAACCTGGCGGCTCAAAGCCGAATAAGCGCCGAGCAATAATTGTTGTCCGGTTTGACCTTTCGCGTAAAAAGTACGGGAAACCTGCGCCCCGCCGAAAGAACGGTTATCTAACAAACCGCCGTATTCGCGGGCGAACGGAACGCCTTGCGCCACGCATTGGTCGATAATATTTACCGAAACTTCGGCCAAACGGTAAACATTGGCTTCGCGGGCGCGGTAATCGCCGCCTTTAATCGTATCGTAAAACAAACGGTAAATCGAGTCGCCGTCATTTTGATAATTCTTTGCCGCATTGATACCTCCCTGTGCCGCAATCGAATGTGCACGGCGGGGAGAGTCCTGGATACAGAAATTCAGGACGTTGAAACCCAATTCGCCGAGGGAAGCGGCGGCGGAAGCGCCGGCCAGTCCTGTCCCAACTACGATGATATCCAACCTTCTTTTGTTTGCGGGATTCACCAATTTCTGGTGGTCTTTATAATTTGTCCATTTTTCGGCCAACGGGCCTTTGGGAATTTTTGCTTCTAATTTTGTCATAATATATAACTCATTAACTTAATAATCAAAAAATAAACCGGAATAATCGCAAAGCCAATCACTATCAGTGTGGCAATGATATTGGAAATCACTTTCAAGCGAGGATACCAAGTTTTTCCGTTCAAGCCTATTGTTTGAAATGCACTCCAAACGCCATGCGTCAGGTGAAACCAAAGCGCTCCCAACCAAACAAGATAAACAATTACATAACAAGGATTTGAAAAAAGCCCCTTTACTAACCCCGAACCTTTGATAACTGCATCGGGAGAATGAATAATTTCGGCAAACTGCATCTTGTACCAAAAATTCCAAAGGTGGATAATTAATCCTAATACAATAATTAACCCCAATACATACATGTTTTTCGCAGCCCATTCGGTTTGTGTCTTGTTGGAAGACAGGTACTTATCCGACCCGCGCGCATTCCGGTTTTGAAGCGTCAGAATCGTGGCGTAAGCGAAATGCACTACCATACCGCCTGCCAGAACAAGTGTCCCTGCAATGGCATACCAATTGGCTCCCAAAAACTCACAAATCATGTCATACGCTTCTTCCGAAAAAAGCAATGTCAGATTCATGGACATGTGAAACAACAAAAATAAAATAAGGAAGATACCGGAAATACTCATGATAAACTTCCTTCCAATAGATGAATTAAATAGCCAATACATAAACTTTATTTTAATTTTTAACGTATAATCTGATATTTGAGAGTGCAAATTTAGTTAAAAATACTCAATCTGCAAAAAAATTGGTAAAATAATAAAGTGCATTTCAAATTGTCGTATCGCTGTTGATGCCTGAGTATTCTTGTCGATTTGTTTATGTATACGCGCGCGCGCAAAAACAATCAAAACAATACAAATGTTCTAATATAGTAACGGATATCTGAAGCACAAAAATTGATTGAATATACACATGCAAGAGAGACAGTCACAGGAATGTTAACCAAATACAATAAATGTAAAAAATCTTGAGATTAAAAAAAGATGAAATCCGCATGTAAAAATTGCATTAAAGGCCATAAACATGTTGTGTATTCCATTTAGATTTATTAACAATTTAATTATGAACAAATGAAAAAAGTACCTTTTTTTATATTATTATTGTTGCTGACAAGCTTGGGAACGGTAAATATTAATGGGCAAGTAACCATTGGCGCCAATCAGGAGCCTCATCCCGGCGCCCTGCTTGACTTGCAGTCATCTATCAAGGGATTGAGACTTCCGGTTGTTGGTATCTATGATGCTAATGTTTTTCAGCTTTCCGCAGACGGTAGCCAAGCTGAGGGAATGATAGTCTATAATTCCTATTCTGATATGGTTGACGGACTAGGCGCAGGCGTCTACGTGTGGGACGGAAGCAAGTGGCGGTTTGTGGCCGTCAACGGCGGCACGAGTAATCCGGTGAATCAAATCGTAGTTACTTCCGACGCAGAGAATGTCATTACCGGCGGTACGGTTCCGTTCCATGCCACGGTTTATCCGACGAGCGCCACGAACCGGAATTATTCATGGTCAGTCCAACCTAATCCTGGTTCTGGAGTTGTCGATACTACCGGCTTGTTTACCGCCAGCATTCCGGGCAAGGTAAAAGTACGTGCAACGGCACAGGACGGTAGCGGAGTTTACGGAGAAAAAGAGATTCTGATTAGTTCTGCCAAAATTATGGTAACGAGTATCAGCATTACCGCAACCGGTGGTGCTAAGACGTTAGTCGTGGGACAGACCTTACAGTTGTCGGCGAATGTTCAACCCTCTAACGCAACGAACAAGACCGTAACGTGGTCGATTGTTTTGGGTACTGCCGCCACCATAAACCCGACAACCGGTTTAGTAACGGGTACGGGTAGCGGCACCGTCATAGTTCAGGCCTCTGCATCCGATGGAAGCGGTATAACCGCTATATACCCAATTGAAGTTTCTATGCCTACCGGCGCTGGTTTTGAACAGGGTTATAACATTTATTGTTACCCGAAAAACATAGGTTGTTGGATGACCGACAACTCGAAACTGGGTAATCCGAGCAAAACGACTTATAAAGATAAGGGTGAAGGTGAGCGGGGTTATTATTACTCGTGGTATTATGCTTCAAATGCTTGCCCTAGCGGTTACCATCTCCCGACGGAAAGTGAATGGAAGTCTTTGAAGACGTATTTGGACTCTGATAAAGCGACTTATGCCGAGAAAGACGGTTGGTTTACTCTCTCCGAGTTGGCCGGTTCCCACAATGGTATGAGATGGAGTGATTGGAATTTTGCCGGTTATTGGTGGAGCAGTACAAGCAATCAGTACTTCCAATATAGCCACACTCCCTCTGTCTATTTGGTTGGACCAAGAACAATAGCAACTACATTCTACATCAGTGTCCGTTGTGTTAAGCCTAATTAATATGTTTTGAACTTAGAATAAATCCTCGCCTGAATTGCCGTTCGTGGGTTTCGGCGTGATAAGGAACGGATAAGTAAAGAAAGCCACCGATAAATCAGTCGGTTATGCTGTAATCCGCTACATTCTGCATTTTATCCCAAAAGCAGAAATGAGCAAAGTTAAGCAGGAGTTACCTTACTTATCCGTTATCTGTTTTTAAACCGGGCGCCGGTCGGTGCAAAGACAAAAATTCCTTTGTCCTTATGGGATACACATTCCGGTCGTGCATTGGGAAAGGGCCGGGAAGCAATGGATTAGGGGCTAAATCTTTTTTTGAGGTGCTATTGCTTTTTTCAATGTATTTAAGAATCATAAAAATTAGTAACTCATGTTACGCATCAGTCAATGTTACGTTGTCCTGAAAGGACATTATTTTCATAACCGTAGGTCATCGACCTGCGGAGAGAGAATGGTCATACCTCTTCTGCCTGAAAGGCAGGACTTCCGCACGCTCCACCAGTCCTACCTTTCAGGTAGTTCGCTCTGCTTACTTCCCTACCGCAGGTCGATGA
>JAISXN010000001.1 GCA_031270525.1 Candidatus Symbiothrix sp.
CCTAAATCGGTAATCCCTTGTTCTTTTCTGTAATTTTCTACGTCTTTTTCGGCGCTGCCCAGCTCTTTGGCTATAATATCCAATCGTTCATTGATAAAATTGATGGTATTCTTGGCTACGTAATTTTTTTCATTAACGGCATTCTGATTGTAAATGCTAATCAGTGTATTAATGATATCTCTTCCTTTCCATGGATTGGCAATTACGATAGATATCTCCACCACATTGGAAGTTTTGTTTGTAGCTGCGATATTGACCAGGGGAAGTGAATAGGGATCATTAATAACAACCGTAATCGGATAAGGAGCTGTTCCAAAAGGGTTTTCTTTAAAATTCAACAAACCCCAGGGTGAAATTACGTCTTCACCGATTTTTACAATTTGATTGAAATTTTCTTTTCCCGAATAAATGGACAAAGTGTTTTCATCTGCTTTTTCAACGGTGAAATAACCCGTTTCTTCAACATTAGCTATGGAAACAAAAACGGGAGTATTTTTATAAACTTCTTCCTGTTTGATACCTTTATTCACAAAATAACTAACCTCTAAATGGAGACTGTCGGCTACACTCTGCATAAGGGTTTCGGAACGAAGCACCTCAATTTCATTATCTAAGTAACTTTTGGGAGTAATAATTCCCAAATCGCTGAATGTATTGAAATCCATGATTGACTGGCCTTTTTGATTATCATTGACCATCACCCGCGAAGCTACACGATATTGGGGGGTTGTGTAAAGTAAATAGGCACAAACGGTAACTAAACTGACGATGATAAAAATTACAAAAAATTTCCAGTAACTAAGATAATGAAAAAAAGTTTCAACAAGAGAGACCTCATTCGCATCTGTATTATTCGATTGTAAATATTCGTTTTCCATAAATGTTTTATTTTTTGTTGAGAGTAATGACAAGAGATGCTACCGTAACCAAAATTGAGACAGCCGAAAAAACCAGCGGCAAACTTTGATTATAAGTCGAAGCACCTGCTCTCGCTTTATTCGGTTCTACATATACAATATCGTTTTGTTGTAAATAATAGTAAGGGGAATAGAATACGGCAGGATTCGTCAAATCAACTGTATAGTACTTTTTTTCTCCATTCTCCATTCTATAAATCCGCACATTCCGCCTTTGCCCGTAAATAGTAAGATCGCCGGCCAAAGAGATCATTTCGGGAAGAGACACTCTTTCATCGGTGATCGTATAAGTACCCGGCTTGTTTACTTCGCCGAAAATGCTGATTTTGTAATTCATAAAACGGATATTAACTACAGGTTTATCTGTAAGATAGTTCGATATTTTATCTTCCAGTAATTTTTCTGCTTCGGATTTAGTCAAACCACCTAAGGCAACTTTTCCGATTACAGGAAAATTAATTTCGCCTTTATTATCGACAAGGTAACCTTTCCACTCTAAACCAGTAGTATATGAATTATTGGTCAGGCTTATAGAATTAAAAGGTTCGGCAGCCATCGGATTAAGGGCTGAAACAGTAATTAACAGGTTGTCATTCGGAACAATATGCAATTGATATTTTGCATAGTCCGTTGTGTTAGGAGGAAAACTTTCAATATCCTGGAAATAGAGAATGTCTTTCTTTGACCCACAGGAAGTTGCCATAAGAATTAATGAAAATAATGTAAAAACCAAAATATAAAAGTGTTTTTCTTTTCCTATAGATTTCTTTTTCATATCTAATTATATTTTTTAGTTATTTTTAACTGTTAAACGAAAACTAAAGGCAAAAGTAGTCAAATTTTTCAAACTGACAAAATATTGGTTCGATAAAATATATAATACTCGGTTTTAAAAATCTATGCATCGTAGCTATGTATCATTGATAGTTAATTTATATTAAATACCAGGGTTTTATTTAAACTTTCCTCCGTTTTTGCAGTCAATTATCAGACTGTATTTATAATGAAATCCCTATATTTCGTAATCCGATGAATAAAATTACAAAGATTGTTCTATTTGTTATCATTGCGCTTTTTATTGTCGGTATGGCTTTATATCCTACGATAAAAAGGAAAGTTAAAAAAGAAGAGACAGCGCAAGTCGCCACTCATCCGGTACTCTTTGGGAATAGAGCGAAGCCACTGAATATCAATTCAAAAGTAATACGTTCGGAATCATTGACCGATCATATCCAGGTGACGGGTAATCTGATTCCCGATGAAGAAGTGGATTTGACTTTTGAAGCTGCGGGAAAGATTGTCAATATTTTTTTTAAGGAAGGTTCGGCGGTAAATAAAGGACAATTATTAGCAAAAGTTAACGACAAACCTTTGCTGGCGGAATTACAGAAATTGGTAGCTCAAATCCCTTTGGCGGAAGACCGGGTATATCGACAAAAAGCCTTGTTGGAAAAGGATGCGGTCAGTAAGGAAACTTACGAACAGGTGACTACCGAACTGGAAAAATTACATGCCGATATAGACTTGGTTAAATCAAGAATCGCACAAACCGAACTGAGAGCGCCTTTCGACGGAATTATCGGCTTGCGTCAGGTCAGCGAGGGCGCTTATGCTTCGCCGGCGACGGTTGTAGCTTCGCTCACAAAAATTATTCCTCTGAAAATAGAATTTGCGGTTCCCGAAAGATATATGAATATGATTCATCAGGGTACTCCTATTGAATTTCAGATGGATAAGGATAATTATGCAGCTTCGGTTTATGCGGTTAATTCGCGAATTGAAAAAGATATCCTGCAACTGAAAGCCCGCGCCGTTTATCCGAATGTAAACGGGCGCTTAAAACCGGGACGGTCGGTTTTAGTGAAAATCAAATCCAATGAATTAAAAAATGCAATCGTTGTTCCGAACGAAGCGGTGATTGCCGAAATGGGGCGCGATATTGCTTACATTTATTCGTCGGGACAGGCAAAGATGATAGAATTGTCAAAAGGAATCCGGACGGAATCGAGCGTTCAGATATTGGACGGCCTGAAACTTGGCGATACTTTGATTGTCAGCGGAATCATGCAACTGAGGGACGGATTGCCCGTTACGATTGATAATATCAATTAATTACGAATTACAAATTACGATGCCCGCTGTAATTCGTAATTAAAAAGAAAATAGATGAACATTTCGGAATTAAGCATAAAAAGGCCGGTTCTTTCGACCGTATTTGTACTGATAATCACGCTGTTTGGGATTATCGGTTATACTTATCTGGGTATCCGTGAATATCCGAGCGTGGATAACCCGATTATTACGGTCGATGTTTCGTATCCCGGCGCTAATGCCGATATTATCGAAAATCAGATTACAGAACCGTTGGAGCAAAACATCAACGGGATTCCGGGGATTCGTTCTTTATCAAGTACGAGCAGCCAGGGTTCTTCCCGGATTACGGTAGAATTTGAATTGAGCGTGGATATGGAAACAGCGGCCAATGACGTGCGCGACAAAGTTTCCCGCGCCCAACGTTTCCTTCCCCGCGATTGCGACCCTCCGACTGTTTCCAAAGCCGATGCCGACGATCAGCCTATTCTCCAGATTTCCGTCCAGAGCGAAAAACGGAATTTGCTTGCGATAAGCGAAATAGCCGATTTAACGGTTAAAGAACGTTTGCAAACCATTCAAAATGTAAGTGCAGTCTCTATTTGGGGTGAAAAACGATATGCCATGCGCTTGTGGTTAGACCCGGTAAAAATGGCGGCGTATAGCATCACTCCTGTTGACATTCGAAATGCTATCGACAAGGAAAACGTAGAGTTGCCTTCGGGCAGCATCGAAGGGGACAAGATGCAGTTGACCATTCGCACCCTGGGTTTGATGAGAACGCCGGAAGAATTTAATAACTTAGTCATTCGTGAAAACGATTATAACGTCATACGTTTGCGCGACGTCGGTTATGCCGAATTGGGGCCGGAAGACCAGCGCAGCATTATGCGTAAAAACGGCATTCCGATGGTTAGCGTAGTTGTGATTCCGCAGCCGGGAGCCAACCACATTGAAATTTCCGATGAAGTAAAAATCCGGCTCGCTCAAATGCAGAAAGACCTTCCGGAAGACGTTAAATTGGAAGTTGTTTTTGACAATACCCGGTTTATCAGGGCGTCCATTCATGAGGTGCAGGAAACGATTTACATCGCATTTATACTGGTCGTAGTGATTATATTCCTTTTCCTTCGCGACTGGCGGGCTACGTTAGTGCCGGTGATAGTCATCCCTGTTTCTTTGGTCGGCGCGTTTTTTATCATGTATATTGCCGGTTTTTCCATCAATGTTTTGTCGATGCTGGCAGTTGTATTAGCTGTAGGTTTGGTGGTTGACGACGCGATCGTGATGGCCGAGAATATTTATGTGCGGATTGAGCGGGGAATCAGTCCGAAAGAAGCCGGAATCGAAGGCTCCAAAGAAATATTTTTTGCCGTTGTATCGACGACAATTACTTTGGTTGCCGTCTTTTTCCCGATCGTTTTTATGCAAGGAATGACCGGGCGGTTGTTTAAGGAATTCAGTATTGTCGTATCTGGTGCCGTGGCCATTTCGGCCTTTGTCGCATTGACGTTTACCCCCATGTTATCGACCAAGATTCTCCGGAAAAGAGAACGCAAAGGTGTATTTTATGAAAAAACGGAACCGTTTTTTGAAGGAATGAACCGTTTTTATGAAAAAGGATTGGCTTATTTCCTTGCGCACCGGTGGATTATGTGGCCGATTGTTGGGGTTACTTTTCTTATAATTTTCATTTTATGGGGACAAATCAAATCCGAAATGGCGCCTTTGGAAGACCGTTCCCAAGTAAGGATTAATACGACGGCGCCGGAAGGTTCCACTTACGAGTTTTATCGTGACTATGCTACAAAAATCTCTGCCATAGCCGATTCGGTTGTTCCCGAAAGGGAATCCAATGTAACGCTGGTACGTTCGGGTTTTGCTTTCATCCAATTGAGGTTGCCGGATATAAAAGACCGGGAACGAAGTCAGATGGAAATCGCCGATGCGCTTTCCGGCGCAGTACGCAGGGAAACCGAAGCGCGAGCGTTTGTGCAACAGCAATCGACTTTTGGCGGACGGCGGGGTGGAATGCCTGTACAATATGTTTTGCAAGCGCCCAATCTGGAGAAGTTGCAGGAATTTATTCCCCGTTTCATGGCGAAAGTCTCCGAGAGTCCGAAATTTCAAATGTCAGACGTTAATCTGAAATTTACCAAACCGGAAACCCGCATCGAAATCAACCGCGACAAAGCGGCTTTGCTGGGCATCAGCACGCGCGACATCGGGCAGACCTTGCAATATGCTCTTAGCGGTCAACGAATGGGTTATTTTTATATGAACGGAAAACAATACCAGATATTGGCGGAAATAAACCGGCAACAACGGAATAAACCACTTGATCTCAAGTCCATGTATGTCAAAAATGCTTCGCAGGGAATGATACAGTTGGATAATCTGGTTGATTTGTCGGAGAGCGTTTCCCCGCCGCAATTGTACCGGTATAACCGTTTTAATTCGGCAACCGTCACTTCGGGATTAGCTCCGGGTGTTACCATCGGCGAAGGATTAGACGAGATGGATAAGATAGCGAAGGAAACATTGGACGAAAGTTTCCGTACCGCTTTGGCAGGCGAATCGAAGGAATTTCGTGAAAGCTCGTCCAGTCTGATATTTACTTTCGGTCTGGCATTGGTTTTGATATTCTTGATTTTAGCGGCGCAGTTCGAAAGCTTCAAAGACCCGTTGATCATCATGCTGACGGTGCCTTTGGCTGTTGCCGGTGCGCTGATATTCATGTATTTCGGCGGAATAACGATGAATATATTCAGCCAGATCGGGATTATCATGTTGATTGGTTTGGTGGCTAAAAACGGTATTTTGATTGTGGAATTTGCCAATCAGCGGCAAGAAATGGGGATGAGTAAGGAAGAAGCCATCGAAGGGGCGGCCATACAGCGTTTACGTCCGATTCTGATGACGAGTTTGTGTACGGTTCTGGGTTTGTTGCCTTTGGCTTTTGCCAGCGCCGAAGGAGCCAACAGCCGTATCGCTATGGGCGTTTCGGTAATCGGGGGGATGATTGTTTCTACTTTTCTCACCTTATTTATTGTTCCGGCGGTTTATACTTATTTTTCGACGAACAGGGATAGTTCCTCCGCCCCTTAATTTGCATCCGCATTTCCATTCCTGAATTGCGACGGCGTCACACCAAACTGCTTTTTTCAGCCGGAGTATGCAGATGTATTCTTTTGGAGAATAACCGGTTATACCTTTTATCTTTTTATAAAAATTAGTTCGTCCCAAATTGAAGTGTTGAGCGAATGCATCAATCGAAAAATTGGGATTACTCAGATGTTTGTCAACAATCCGGTTTATTTTTTTGATAAATAGATCCTGAATTTAAACGCCGGGTGCATGAATTAAGGCGTACATATCATCGTCGATACAGTAATCGACAACTTCTTTTATGCGCACCAACCACGAATCTTTTATTTTATATGTAGTCTGGTCTTCGGTATAGCCATTCCACGCACAAGGGATACGACAGCATTAAATCCAGTCTTATTATTCGAATACCTGATAATCGAACCAGTCATAATACGCTTTAGCCTTACCGGGTTTGCCATTGGAGGAAGCATACAAGCCTATCATTACGCCGGTAAAACCGCCCGCTACTTCCGTACTTAAATAACGGGTATCTAATCTGCCCAATTCCATATATTTTTGATTTTTGGGGTTGGCGTAATAAAAGGTATATTGATGCGGATTGCCCGTTATTCTGAGTAATACGCGATTATCCGGTACGGTTTGTTCGGCTGCAATGTACGAAAGCGACCCCACTTTGACACGTAACCGGACAAGGAATTGCCGGCCTGTTCTTTTCAACAGCAAATCGTAGTGGTGCGTGTTGTTCTGGATAAGCGTTATGCCGGCTTCTTCGTTTTCGGCGGACGACTGAAATTCAAGTGAGGCGGTTGCCGTAAACTCATGTTCCGTTTGCCGGCGGCCAACGAACGAAACAGATTCCGCTTCATCCAATGTAAACGGAGCCTACACAGGCGATTTTCTGGGTTGGCACGACCGTGCGCGTACCCACTTCGACGCTTATGCACAAAGTCAGGTTACAGACGTTCCCAATTCTATACCCCATCCGGCGCAGGATAGCG
>JAISXN010000004.1 GCA_031270525.1 Candidatus Symbiothrix sp.
ACAAAAGGTGAGGGTTTATCAATAAAGAAATAATCCCGAAATACCTGCCAGAACAATCATCAGAATCGGGTGAATTTTGAAGAATTTAATCAGAATAAAGGCTACCGCAAAAATAATAATGCTTTTGTAGTCGATAAAATTCTCTTTATTCATCAACATTAGCGCAGCGGATGCAATCAAGCCGACAACTACCGGCCGGAGGACCGAAAAAGCGCCTTCAACATATTGATTATCACGAAATTTCGTGTAAGCCCGCACAATGAGCAAAACAATAATAAAGGACGGCAAACAAACCGCAAAAGTGGCGACAACCGAACCCAAAACGTTTCCGGTAACGGCATAACCGATATAAGTTGCGGAATTGATTCCAATCGGGCCGGGCGTCATTTGGGAAATGGCAACAATATCGGTAAATTCCCCGCTGGTCAACCAAGCGTGTTTTTCCACTACTTCGCTCTGAATCAGGGAAAGCATGGCATAGCCTCCACCGAAGCTGAAGAGACCGATTTTCAGGTAAGTCCAGAAAAGTTGGAAATATATCATCGTTGTTTGTTTATTTTAAGGAGTTGTTTCAATTATTCTTATCTATTGTCGCCATATTCTTTTAAAAACAACACCAACAACCGCCGCCACCAAAACAATATAGATAGGCGATACCCCCCAATACCAAATCAAAACTGCCGCCGCAACCGGTATAACAACGGTTTTGAGATTGATTCCAATATTCTTGGCCGTAGTGAAAACCGGAACGGCTATCAAAGCTACGACCGCCGGACGGATGGCATTGAAAATCTTTACTACATAAATGTTCTCGTCGAAATGCCTGAAAAACACGGCAATCAACAGAATAATCAAAAAAGAAGGCAATATAGCCCCTAATGTGGCGACTATACTGCCCAAATATCCTTTCAATTTATAACCGGTGAAGATGGAAATATTTACGGCAAAAATTCCCGGAAGTGACTGTGAAACAGCCGTTATATCTACAAATTCTTTCGGATCTATCCATTGTTTTTTTTCGACAACGTCTTTCTCTATCAGCGGCAACATTGCGTAACCGCCTCCAATGGTAAACATGCCGATTTTAGTAAATGTATAAAATAATTGTCCGTATAAATTCATTCCTATCTGGTTCTTCTCACGCTTCGGGTCGGAGTTGAGGAAGATTTTTCCGCCTTCGGTTTCGTCTGCTTCTTTTCTTCTGTAGCCTTGCTTGCGTCCTGATTACTGCTTCCCCTACCCTTTCTTACACTGTTTGTTGCCGATTTACTCTCTTTCTTGTTAGCCGCTAAAGTTGTAGTATCTTCCTGTACCCAAAGTTGTTTTTCGAAAAACTTCAACTGGTTCTCAATACTGTCCTGCGCATGTTTCAAAGCTTCGGGTTCATTGCCTACCTGTTGAGCCAAAGTCTGATTTTTCATGTTGACTGTTTTAATGATATCTCCCGAATACATTTTCTTCATGAAATAATCATCTATTGTGTAAGTCAAGGCATTGTTATAATCCGAAGTCATAACCAGCGTACGGGAAAGATAAGGACGAATGCTTTCATAGGGTATCCAACAGATTGGATTGGTTTGGGTTGTCCCGTCGTTATAATCCATTCTGATCATAACCGGACAAATGGCCGTTACCCGCGAATTGAACGAGCCTGTCGCTTCATCAAAAAACCAACCTTCTTTTATCAAATATTTTGAAACGTCCTGACTTGGAACATCCGTTTCATCAATGATGAATTTTGCATTTTCACCTGTACCTTCTACCGTATAAGGTATCAAATTGCTTTTCAAAACTTCTTCGAAAGGAACTCTTGCATCTTCAGTGAAAACAGCTTCTCTATCAGCTATATACCTATACATATCTATTCTATTATCACTCATCAGTTGAAATAAAAGCGTAAAAAGATTGACTCTGTCGCCCATCGGCTGGACGGGGTATCGCAAAGCTGCATTATCGCCTTTATCTAAATCTATAATCTTAAATATCTCTCTAAGCCAAACCGTATGGGTGGGAACTCTCGAATTATCCAGATTTTTTATCTTTGCTCTTTCGGTCAACGAAACTGTTTTATCGGGAGTGACTTCCGACGGACGCTGACGCGTTCTGCGCACCGAAGCCGGCTCTTGCTGCCGTACCTGTTGCGATTGTTCCTGAACCTCCCCAGACTGGTTTTGCCTGTTTTGATTCCGTTCGGCTTGTAGCCTTCGTTGCTCTTCAATCTGTCTTTGAATCTGTTGCCTGTCGGACGTTTGAGCAAAACCTGCACGTGCAAACACAAAAAAGATAAACAGCAAACTGAAAAAATAAATTGGTTTCATATTTCAAAATTTCCTTGATACTTTTTATTAATTAATGATGATTTCGAGCGGAGAATTTAATGTCCTTTCGCTCCCGTCTGGACCGCGCGCAACAATTCCCCTGATCAATATTCGTTTCCCACGCTGTAATCCGCGCATCATCGTCTTTTGCTGTTCGGTAAACGAGGGACCTTGAGCAATTTCCTTCACGTCCATACCCATATTGTCGGTAATCGTAACTTCAAACCGCAAAACCTCAAACGAAAGATTTAACAATCCGTCGTCAATGGCCACTCTAATACCTTCGGTATTGAGTAAAATCGCTTTAGCCAAAGCGCGGCCTCCTCCTTCAAATTTTTCAGGATTGCCTTTAGCGTCCGTTATCATCAGGAAAGCGGTCGGCATCGGCAAAGGTCTTACTTTGAAATTGTTTTTACCCATTTCCTGAACACGTCCGTCAGTTGTTTTTGCCTGAACCGAAACAATGGCTTCTACGCCGGCTCTGGCAGGCCGGGCAATCCAAACATTTTCATTCTTGCGCGTCAATGTTCCGTTAGTCATGGTGGCGGTAATATTGTTACTCGGTACGCCCGGAACTGCAATCCGCAATTCGTTGTCGATCCCCGGATATAACACGTTCATCATCAGGGAAGCCACGGTTGCACTCGGTTCTACGACGGAATATTGCGTTGAAAATTCATAACGAGACATCCCTGTGCTCGAATTTAATTCGATGTAACCGTTTAACGGAAATGTTCCTGTCGAACCTGTTCCAACGACATAGTGACCTCGCGCTTCCGGAGGTAACATTTTACCGTTCACATACACAGCCGGTTGTTGCGTCGAATCCACCGCCGAAAGCACCAAGTCGGCTACATAACTCTGTCCTTTCATTATAATCTGCGATTGAGGAATAACTTGCGCTTCGATTTTATTTACTTTATAATCCTGCAGATCAACATTTCGCAGAAGTTCGCTCAAAACTTCACCTTCGGCGTAACGGATATCGTTTTGCAATTTAGTCAACAAAGTAACGGATGCGACTACCGGCATTTTCCAGAACATGGATTCTTCCCAAGTCTGGTTGTTTTCTTTGGCCTTTTTCGAAACTTCCGTACTCAGGTTGGACCGGACAATATTTCTTTTGGTTGTATCAATAATTAACGAGGATACAAAATTCCGGTAATCGTCTATGGCTTCTTTGAGTTTTTTTCCGTCGTTTTTTCCGTGCTCAAACATCACATCATAAGCAGCATCCAGATTTTCGGGGCGTTTGAGGTCTTCAGGGTCTCCGTCTTTTCCATCGGATTTTTTCACAATCTTCACTTTCAATTCTTGTGTGTAATTAAACAATGAATCGGATTTGTCTTTTACCTCTTTGGCGTAATTGTACCATTTTTCCGTTTTTGTGGGATTCATGTTATGATAATCCACCATATCGTTGAGAATCATCTCATTCCGTGTGGAAGTCGATTTCATTGTTCTATTTATACTGTCTTCCACCAATGCAAAACCATCCAATACTTCCGTAGAAACATTGAGGGCTAACATCGCAATGAAAACCAGATACATCAGGTTTATCATTTTCTGCCGGGGGGAATTGGGACTGTTTGCTGCCATCTATATAATTGAGAATTGAGAATGATTTATATGGGTGCGTTGAAATGGGAATTGCCGCCTGCGCCGTACATGTTCATGGTCATCGCATTCAACAAGCGGTTGTAAACGCCGTTGAGCGCGTGCAACTGTTGCGACATTTTTTCGGTTTCTGTCCGGAACACCGAACTGTCTACAATCGAGCCTTCATACAAATCTTTGATGCGCATCAAACCGGAATTAATCCGTTCAATAGCATCAATTTGAGAGCTGATGCTCTTCAACTGTATTTCGTATATCGTATTCAAACCCTGGATATTTCTATTCAAAGCTTCCATTTGATGAACGTAACCGCGAGAGGATTGATTGATTCCGTCGGAATTATCGGTAATGCTCTTGTAGGAATTGAGTAACACATCCGATACATCGGTCAGGCTATTGGTAACCGTACTGAATTTGGACATGTTTTCCGACATTTCCGTCAATTTATCTAAATATTGTTGGGTAGCATCGGTCACCTCAGCCATTTTGCCTAATTGGTCGGCTGCCGCCGCCATCTTTTTAATGCTGGTTGTCAGTGCGTTGCTGTCTTCTTCCGAAATGTTGACGGCATTGGGGATGCCGAACGATTGACGGACTTGTCCGGGCGTCATTGCTTCGACTGCTTCTACTGCGTTTTTCGGGTTTTCCGTCGTCGTGACTCCGCCGCCAAACCCGCCGGAACTGGTGCCGCCAAAGTTTGCGCCGCCAAAACTTGCACCACCGATGATGATAGCGCCCCCGGTTCCTCCGGAAGCTGCAACTCCGATTGCTCCTACGCCTGCACCTTTCACACCTGTAGCTGAACCAACCCCGCTTCCTACGACAACCGATCCGCCCGAACCGCCGCCGTTTCCGAACACCGGTCTATCATCCGCATCATTTGTATCCAACACCGGAAATACCCTATCCCATTGATAATCTTTAACCGGTGTGTCGAAAGCCGAAATCAAAAACACAAAAAACTCCGTAAGCAAACCTGTCGTAAGCAGTATATTTCCCAGATTGTATGGCCAATGAGTAATTTTCGCCAGAGCTCCGATGATTACGACTGCAGCTCCTACACTATAAAAAATTTGAAAAAATCTTTTACCGGCATCGCCCGATAAAAATTTTTCTACAATATTTTGATATCTTCTTTTGAAACCCATAACTTTGTGTATTGTGAATTGAGAATTAAGAATTGGGAATTATTTTTTTCCTTTTATTTTAGAGAAACCGACTTGCGTGCGAACGCAACGGAATCCGATATAGGAACGTTGTTCATTCTGATATTCGAAGGAACGGATATCCGAACGGATAAAATGCGCTACATCTTTCCACGAGCCTCCGCGAACTACCTTTTTCTTCAATGCATAAGGATCTTCTTTTGCTGCATTATAACGGTATTCGGAGTTCATATCGCTCATAATTTCGGGACCGGATTCGAGATAAGCGGTTGAAGTCCATTCCGCCACGTTACCGGCCATATCGTACAAACCAAATTCGTTGGGTGAGAAAGAAGCAACCTTGGATGTAATCAAGTGTCCGTCTTTCGTATAATTGCCGTCATCCGGTTTGAAATTGCCGAGGAAACAGCCTTTTTCGCCGGTAACGCCATCCGTCGCCCACGGATAGATGTTTTCCGATTTTCCACTTCTTGCGGCATATTCAAATTCCGCTTCCGTCGGTAAACGATAAGGCTCAATAGTGTTTCTGAATCTGCTGTCCATTGATTTTTTCAGGTATTCGGTCCGCCAGACGCAAAAAGCATTGGCTTGCTCCCATGAAATGCCCACTACCGGATAGTCGTTGTATCCGGGGTGATTGAAATACAAACGCATATAGGGTTCGTTGTAGGCATTATTGAAATCGTTTATCCAAACCGTTTCGTCGGGATAAATGTTTACAATATAAGTGTTCAGGAAGTCATAAATGGAACTCAACGGGCGGGTAATCGTTTCGGATATAATTTTTCCTTCTTCATCAATATAAGCCGTGTCTTTCGAAATCATAATCACTTCGTTGAGATCAGCTTTGATATCGGTATTCCTTACTCTTTCGGCTGGGTCTAACCGGTTTCTCCTTAATGCATAAGAAGTTGCATCAAAAACAGAATAGCGGAAAATTATTTGTTTGGAGTCTAATTTTGTTTCTCCGGTAATCGGATTCGTCCAATATACGCTACGCATGGCCGCCAATTCGTCTTCGTTAGCTCTCCGCTCCGTCGGGATAGGTTTATTCCAATTCAAAACAGGAGGATCAATCGGGTCTCCATTCCTATCTTCCTCTATTTTATAGGTATCGTCGCCGGCGCTGTAAAGTCGTTCCCTGATAATCGAATCCCTCACCCAATACACAAATTGCCGGTATTCGGCATTGGTTATTTCCGTCTCGTCCATCCAGAAAGCGTCAATCGAAACGCCTTTCGAACTTTGATAAACGCCCCATAAAGAATCCGGCTTGGCTGGACCCATTTCATAAGACCCTCTCTTAATCAGCACCATACCATACGGACTCGGTTCGCTCCAACTGGGAGCGCTTACGCCGACCAATTCACCTCCGTCGCCCGAAAGTGATCGTCCGCAAGAAACAATGAAGAATGTCAATAAGGCCAAGAAAATCAAATTTTTCATATTTATTATAATATTCGAACACTTTTATGTTTATATTTCCCTTTCTTTTTTAAATCCAAATCCATAGTGTACCTTAGAAAAAGTTCATGACTGCCTGTCGATACCTTAATTATCCGGGAAATAGGGAAATCGTAGGCATAACCGGCTTCTATCATCTTGAATTTTCCTCCCAACATCAGTGCAACTGCATCTCCGTATCTCCAGGATAAACCACCCCAAAATTTCTTGTCGTAAATCAACCTGAAAGAGACACTTACCTGGCTGTTGCGCAACATCGCTTTCAGCGTATTGCTTTCAACCCTCACAGACAAAGAATCGGAATCCAAATATAAAGAACTCATTTCCATCGTCTTTAACAATACGCTGGGTTGTAATTCTAATAACGGATTGTTTAATTGGATATTGTATCCGCCTACAAAATAATATGAGCGCGGGATTTCATAAATGTGATTTTCGTCCAAATCTATCTTGGGCGACAATAAGTGATTGACCGATAATCCGGCAAACCATTTTTCCTTAGAATAAAACAGACCGAGAGAAGCGTCGATACTGTTTCCGGAAACCAGAGTTATCGGAATACCTTCATCGGTAGAGCTATGATAGTCATCTTCGGGAATTTCCACTTTTGTACCGTCAAACGATTGCGTGATGTATCCGCCTTGAAGACCGATGCTGAAATCGCCTTTGAACAATTTCTTCTTCCAGGCATATTGTCCGTAATAGGCCGAAGTACTGAACAGGCCAATGCGATCATTGTACATCAAAGCGCCGACGCCATGAATTTTTCCGAAGAATTGATAAGGCATATTAGCCGTAAGAATCGTCGTGCGGGGCGCATTCCTAATCCCCAACCACTGAATACGGCTCATCAACGTAGCGTCCAGATTTCCCGATTGTCCGGCATAGGCAGGATTATAGTAACTAATTGTCGCCCAATAATTACTTAATTGCGTATCGAACTGGGCCTTCAAGGGGGAAAAACCAGCCAGAAGAATTACTATCGGAAGGAGATATCTTTTCATCCATAGATAGTAACGGAAAGTAGGATAAATAATTGTATTTATATTGAGCTTATTCTTTATTTTTATCT
>JAISXN010000028.1 GCA_031270525.1 Candidatus Symbiothrix sp.
CGATTCAAATGCTCTTTCGTTACGGCATACATGGCGTTCATTCCCACTGTAAACCACGATTTAAGCTGTGCGTCCAGATTGGCGCGGAAAGAATAACGGTTGAAATCCGTACCAATCAACGTGCCTTCCTGATCCATCCATGAACCGGACAGGAAGTATTTCACCGTCTCCGTGCCGCCCTGGGCGGAAATCGTATGCGAACTCATACCGGCTCTGCGGAAAACAGCGTCTTGCCAATTTGTTCCGGCCCCCAAAAGAGAGGGATCGCTGTATTCGGGCTGTTCGGTTCCGCCGGAAGTGGTGGCCATCAGTGAATTGCTGTACGCGGCATATTCCCGCAGGTTCATCATATCGAGCCGCGTAAGCTGCTGCTGAATACCGTACATCCCTTCATAGGTAAATTTAGCTTCCCCTGCTTTTCCGCGTTTGGTCGTAATCAAGACAACGCCATTTGCGCCTTGCGCCCCATAGATAGCCGTTGCGGAAGCGTCTTTCAATATTTCCATAGAAACAATATCCGAAGGATTCAGGGTAGAAAGCGGAGAAATGGTGGATGCTTTACCGTTTCCCAAACTCAAGCCCAAACCGTTGCTGCTTGTCGTACCGCCCTGCCAAATTACGCCATCCACTACATACAACGGTTCTGCGCCGGCATTAAGCGTCGCTTGTCCGCGAACGCGGATGGAAACCGACGAACCCGGAGCGCCGGAGGTCATTACGGAAGTCACACCGGCGGCGCGTCCCTGCAAAGCCTGGTCGATGTTGGTAATAATCGAACCTTTGATTTTGTCTTCCCCTAAAGATATGGACGAACCGGATAAATCGCTCTTTTTCATGGTACCATACCCTACTACAACTACTTCGTCCAACAGTTGAGTGTCTTCATTCATAGCAACATTGAGCGGTCCGGAAGAACTTGTCACCGGAAGCTCTTTTGTCTTGTATCCGAGATAGGTAAACACTAGTACGGCTCTATCCGAAGAAATAGAGAGGGAAAAATTACCTTCCAAATCCGTAGCCGTTCCGATTGTTGTTCCTTTCACGGTTACCGAGACTCCGGTCAGCGGCAAGCCGTCTTCCGCCGCCGTCACCGTACCGGTTATCGTTTGTGCCGAAACACATACGCCAATGCACAGCATCAGCCCTAACAACATTAGTTTTTTCATGCTTTTGTCCTTGAAATTTTTGATTAATAAATCATTTTTATTCATGCTCTTACACAAGATACAAAATTATACATTATATTAACAAATTTACACATTTATTGAAACATATCTTTGCAGATTAGTTACACGACTTTTGTTTTTGAAACATATAGCTATTGAATTTGAAACACGAATTATTTTAGGCTAGTAAAAAAAGATTGTATTTCACAAAAAAATCAGTATCTTCGCAAAAAAAAACGGATATGGAAAAGCGACTTAAAAAATTGCCGGCCGGCATTCAAACTTTTGAAGAAATAATCAAGGAAAACTACATTTATGTAGATAAAACACGAATGTTGGTAAACTTAATCGAAAACGGGAAAGTATATTTCTTTGCCCGTCCGCGCAGATTTGGAAAATCATTGACGCTTACAACGCTTGAAGCCATGTTTCTGGGCAAAAAAGAACTTTTTAAAGGCTTGTATGCCGAAGCGTGGATGAATCGCCCCGATTTTGTGAAATATCCGGTTATCCGGCTAAGTATGAATGCCGTAACGACCGATTCGGGCATCGACGCCCTAAAAGAGTCCATGTGTTTGCGGGTAAAGGACATCGCCGAACGGCTGGATGTTCAACTTGTTTCTTCCAATTTAGCATCTGATTTATTTGAAGATTTAATTAAAAAAACAGCAAAAAAATATCAGGAAAAGGTTGTTATACTTATTGACGAATACGACAAGCCCTATATTGATTTTGTCGATGATCCCGAAATGGCAGATAAAGTGCGCGAAACGCTGGCAAATTTTTATGTGCGCGTGAAAGCCAACGACGAATATCTTCGTTTTGTATTGTTGACCGGAATTTCAAAGTTTGCAAAACTTGGCGTGTTTTCTAAACTCAACAATCTGACCGATATTTCAATGAACGACAAATATGCGGCCTTGTGCGGCATTACGCATGAAGAACTGTTGCAAAATTTTCCTGACTACCTCGAACTAACAGCCGAAGAAATGCAAATTTCCAAAGAGGAACTTGTGGAAAAGATGGAGGATTTTTACGATGGATTTTCGTTCAACGGAAAGCAAAGATTGTATAATCCTTACTCGACATTGATGTTTTTCGAGGATAAAAGTTTCGATAATTATTGGTTTGATAGCGGCACGAGTACGATGATAGCCAAATATTTGAAAGGCAAAAATTTGACGGTCGAGCAATTTCGCAATTATCCTGTCTCGCGGGATTTCGTCCGCAATCCGGGTGAAATGGATTCTACGCCGCCCGAAGGATTTCTGTATCAGGGCGGATTTCTGACCTTGCGCGAGGGAATAACAGCCGATTTTGCGCTGGACTATCCGAATAAGGAAGTGCTGAATGCCATGTCGCGGCTGGTTTCCGGTAATCTTTTATCAAGAAACGACGGCGATTATTCGAGGTGTTTTACAGACACAATAAACGCCTTATATATGTTGAATTGCGACAAGTTAATTGAGGCGTTGAACCGGCTTTTGGCGAGTATTCCTTACGACGACTACAAACGGGAAGCCGAAGATAATATCATTTATAACGCCTATACTTTTTCCCCGAAAGAATGGTTTTACAGGGCAACGATCCTGACTTTTTTCCGTGGCTGCGGCATTACCGTCTTCGCCGAAATGCACACCAATAAAGGTCGCGCCGATTTGGTACTAAACTACAAAGGCCAGATTTGGATTATAGAAATCAAAGTTGCCTACGAAGGCGAAAGCCCTGCCGCCAAAGCCGAAGAAGCCTGCCGGCAAATTGTTGAAAAAAACTATAACAAGCCATACCCCAATGCAATATGCGTCGGCTTGGCCGTTGATGATAGCGCAAGACAGATTACGGAATATAAAATGATTAAATAATTAAATAATTGAATCATTAAATTTTTAAATCCTTAAACCTTTAAATGAACCCATTGAAGCACATTAAGAAATACTCATTCATCCTGATTGCTGTTTTAGAATGGTTGTGTCCGGCAACAGCTCTTGCGGAAAAAGCGCGGATATTGACGCCGGATAAAGGTTTGTCCAACAGTCATATCACGCAGATTTACCAAGATTCGAAGGGCTACATCTGGATTGCTACCGAAAACGGATTGAATAA
>JAISXN010000069.1 GCA_031270525.1 Candidatus Symbiothrix sp.
CGGTTGGGATGCCTGTTCGGGTTATCATTATGACGACGGGAGTATAATCGGGTTCAGCCATACGCATTTGAGCGGAACGGGAATCGGTGACCTGGGCGATATTTTATTTTTACCTTATACGAATGAATTAAAAACCATCACTCCCAATGGAGACGATACGGAAGCCACATTCGGCTCCGCCTTTTCGCATCAGAAAGAAACGGCAATTCCGGGTTATTACGGCGTTCATCTGGATGATTACAATATTGATGTGGAATTGACGGCTACTTGTCGCGCCGGTTTTCACCGTTATACCTTTCCCGATTCCGAAAATGCAGGTTTATATATTGATTTGGCGCGGACGATTCACGACCGGTATCTGGTCTATTCGGAATTAAAAGCAGTCGGCGACAGGGAAATTCGGGGAATGAAACAAGTTGCCGGCTGGGCGCCGAAACGTTACATTTATTTTTACGCCCGCTTCTCGGAATCTTTTACCTGTACGGTAGATGAAAACAGGAAAGCCTGTCTCCAATTTGGAGAAACGACCAAAGGCAAGCAGATTTTGGCCAAGGTAGGTATTTCTTTTGTGGATTGTGAAGGTGCAAAAAACAATCTGGATACGGAAATTACGGATTGGGATTTTAATTCGGTAAAGAAGCAAGCGCATGATGCATGGAACAAAGAATTAGCAAAAATCGACATTCGGACGGGCGATGCCAAAAACAGGAAAATTTTCTACACAGCGTTGTACCATACGGCTTTGGAACCGATTATTTCTTCCGATGCGGACGGTCGCTTCCGCACCATGGATAACCGCATCGAACAGGATACGGCTTATACCAATTATTCCGTATTTTCACTTTGGGATACTTTCCGGGCTTTACATCCCCTGAATACCGTCATTTCGACAGCAGACAACCAGGCGATGATTCGTTCCCTGATTCGCAAATACGACGAAGGCGGACTTTTACCGATGTGGGAATTAATTTCCAATTATACCGGTTGTATGATAGGCTACCACGCCGTTCCGGTAATCGTTGATTCGTATGTGAAATGCGAGCAGGATTTTGATGTCGAAAAAGCATACGAAGCCTGCAAAAAATCATCCCTTTATGATACGGTTAATATATCTCCCACAATCAACAGGAGTATTTTACATAACAATCTGACGCCCATCGGCAAATACTACAAAAACACCATAGGATATATCCCTGCCGGCGTAGAAAAACAATCGGTTGCCCGCGGTTTGGAATATGCTTATAATGACTGGCTTATCGCCCAACTGGCTCAAAAAACCGGCCGAAAGGACGATTATACCCGTTACATGGAATTAAGTAAAAACTATGTCAATTACTATGATCCGGTAACCGGATTCATGCGTGGAAAAATGCAGGATGGTTCCTGGCATACGCCTTTTGATCCTCGCTTTTCCGACCATAACAATGACGATTACTGTGAAGGAAATGCCTGGCAATGGACATGGTTTGTTCCCCACGATGTAGACGGTTTGGCAGAATTGATGGGCGGAAGGGAAAAACTGATTGTAAAACTGGATTCGTTGTTTTCCGTTTCTTCCGAATTGGTTGGCGAAAACGCTTCTGCGGATATTTCCGGATTAATCGGGCAATATGCACATGGAAACGAACCCAGCCATCAAACCATTTATATTTATAGCCAGATCGGGCAGGCTTATAAAACCCAGAAACTGGTCGATGAAGTTTTGCAAACTTTGTATTTCGACAAGCCGAACGGTTTGTCGGGAAATGAAGATTGCGGGGAAATGTCGGCTTGGTATGTGCTTAATAGTATGGGATTTTATTCCTATTGTCCCGGAGTTCCTTATTATGCCATTGGAAGACCGCTGTTCGACGAAGTGAAAATCAATCTCGAAAACGGGAAAATTTTCAATATCCGGACTATTCACAACAGTCCGGCGAATAAATATGTTCAATCCGTCAAACTCAATGGAAATACTTTGGATAAATTGTTCTTTTCCCATAAAGAATTGATGGCCGGCGGAACTCTGGAAATTACTATGACGGATAAGCCTGCTGCCGCTCTATATTGATAGCCGGTCATCATCACTTCTGGCAGGAGAAGTGTGGTATTCTCTCTCCGCAGCTGGTGAAATCTCTAATTTCCTATCAACTTTTGCTGAAAAATTCCCATTAATCACAGGTTTATTTTTCATTTCGAGATTATAAAAAATGTATTTCAGTACACTTTTATTAATTGGCAATCCACGCCATAAATTAATATTTAACGACAGTTGAGGATTAGATATACCTGATAAGAGAAAAATTGACTCCAAAACCGAAGTTTTTCCACTATTATTTTCGCCAAGTAAGACATTGATTTTGGAAAATCCATTCATTTCCAAATCATCAAAGCCGCGAAAGTTCTGTATTTTTAGTGATTCTAACTGTATCATAAGAATTTATGTATAAAATGCGGTGTAAAGATACGACTTTTTTTAGTACAAAATTGCAGTTTTTGGGAAAAACAAGTTTTTTTAAAATTACGACGGCTCGCGTTAGATAATCGGTAAACATTCGGGGAAGTCCATCTTGCCTCATCGTGGTTATGTTTTCACCTTTGCCGAAAAAAAATGCTTATTTCGCTTTAAAGAGGATACACGGATTGACCAATCACCTATAAGAATTTTATTTGTGTATATATCCTGTATAACCATTGGATATTTCAAATTTTTCCGTTAATTTTGCAATGAAGCAACAAGCAAATGAAATCGGGTGA
>JAISXN010000223.1 GCA_031270525.1 Candidatus Symbiothrix sp.
ATCGAATCGCCGGTGGAAGCGCCTGTGTACATTCCTACTTTGAAAGGATTTCCTTTCGCGTGTTCTTCTTCGGCTTTTTTAGCTAACGCTATTGTTACTACTTTCGGACAGCCGGCGGCAGTGAAGCCGCTAAATCCGATAACATCGTCGTTTTTAATCAATGAGGCGGCTTCTTCAGCCGTTAATTTTTTGTACACCATGGTTTATTTTGATATTTTTCAGCTTAAAAATTCGGGTGCAAAAGTACATGATAATTGTCGAATTTCCAAGCGCAAATGATAAAAATCTCGATCGGCTATTGGAACTCATATTTTCCGGCTGTTACTACTTTTCCGGCTTTGTCCGGCAATTTGATTTTTGCTGTTGCGCCGAAAGGAATTTCAAAACGGTATTTTATTTTTGAATTTTCGCGTTTCCAACTGCTTTTTACTTGTCCGTAAGGCGTTTCCACTTCCGCGCTGCAATGGCTTAATTGCAAAACCGGATGCGGACATATCAAAATCGTGTCGTAACCGCAAGAATATTCATTTATTCCGGCCAGATATTTAATAAAAAATGCCGAAATACCTGTGTATGAAGTGTGGATAACGGTAGAATTGGGTTGGTCGATTTCCCACATTTCGGGGAAAGTAGTACAGCCTTTTTCCATGAAATAACCGTAGGAAGGATACGTTTTTTTATCCAAAATTTCGCTCAAAATCCCGGCGTATTTATCTGTATTTAAAACAGTTTTATAAAACGGATAGCGCCCAAAACTCCCGATATTCAAATATCGTTGCGTTTCCAACAGTTCAAGCAAATGATTTTCCTGCTGTTCGCGCAAACTGTCCGGCACAATGCCCGCGTACAATGCCCAGGCTGTGCGCACCTGATCGCCGTTGAGATAAATTTGTTTTTCGGGATTATAATATTTTCTGTGTAAAGCCGCCTTCGTTTTTTGTAAATCGGCAATCCACGTCTCAACATTCTGCATTTTTATAAGATATTCCAACGTCATCGCATAAGCGCAATTATTGTTGAACAAGGCTTCTTCCGTTTCGCCGTACTCGAAAACCGGTCCCGGACTGACCCATTCGCCGAGAAAATAACCGTGTGTTTCATAACGGGTCAGCATATCGCTTTCGACGTATTTTTGCAAAAATGCGAGCCATTTTATTCCGGCAGGTAACGCCATTTCCAAAATCCGGCGGTCGCCGTACATGCGGTAATGCTCCCATGCCAGATTGAGAATTGCCGTGCCGTTCAACACGCAGCCGTACATGTCGCTCACTTGCGGCGCCACATTGTTGATAAAGCCGTCTTCGCGTTGTACATCCGCCCAATCACGCACATTTTTCACATAGTAAGCGGCGGAATTAAAGCATGGCAAACCAAGCCCCCATGCGGTTTGGTACGCGCCTTCGGGACCGTAACCCAATCGCTCCCGATTCGGACAATCGGTTACAACTCCCTCCGTATGATTCATTTGAAAGGTGTATTTATCCATCTCAAAAATCCGGTTGTACAAGTCGTTATCACATTCAAACTTTGCGGTATATTCCGGCGCAGAGGAAATTGCAAGACCTTTTACCTCTCTAATTTTCCATTTTGCATTTTGCATTTTACATTTAAAATGAATATACCGGCCTGCAAAAAAATTAAAGCGGTTACGGAAGGTTTCGCCGTTTTCGCCGCGGGCAATATAAATATGCCGTTGCTTTTGTTCTTCAATGATCTGATTGCCGACAGTATCTGTTGCCTGAACATAAACGGAACTTGAATCGCGCATCGAAATCTGTATCACAACCGTATCGCCTGCGTTCAAACCATCGAATTTTGCTTCTAGAAAACCGGTAAATTCCTTGCCCATATCTACGCGATACACCTCCCCTACCCTCTCTAACTTCTCCGAAGGAGGGGTTAGGGGAGGTGGAAGTGTACGTGAAAAGTCCGTCATTTGCGCCGAAAGCGTTGGATTGTAATCCTTTAATTCGGAGACATATTCCCACTTGCTATCGTCAAAATCAACTTTCGCCCATTGGTCTGTATATTTTCTTCCGTCAACCAGTTCACCGCCCATATCCATAAAATCGAAACGACCGGTATTGCGACTGTAACTTTCCGAGCACAACCAGGTTGAATCGGAAGAAAGCGAAAGACTTTCATCTTCGCCGTAAACCTGTACGCGAATGGCCTGTTTCGTTTGCCCGTAATATTCAAAATAATCGTTCATGCTCCAACCCGCGCCGTAGGCAAGGGCAATCACGTTTTTGCCTTTCCGCAGAAACTTTGAGATATCGTAAGTTACATACAAAACGCGCTTGTCTATCCGCGAAACGGCGGGAGCCAACACGCGGTCGTCGGCTTTTGCGCCGTTTATATAGAGTTCGTGGTAGCCGGACGAGGCAACGTAAGCAAAAACGTTATCGGGAACTTTATCCAATTCAAAACTTTTCCGAAACCAAAGGTGGTTTTCTTTCTTATTGTCTGCTTTGTAAATCCATTTGCCTTGCCAATCCTGCGCCAACAAACC
>JAISXN010000003.1 GCA_031270525.1 Candidatus Symbiothrix sp.
GTGTTCGGTATTATGATGGGCGGGTTGAGAGTAGCGCCGGTAAGCAGGCTTAATTTCTTGGGTATCAGTCCGAAAATCTTCCGTTTCCTGATGAGGAAAAACAACGTGGCAACATTGGAAGAATTGGTAAATGCCGCTAAGGAATTGGGTATCAATTTTTACGCTTGCGAAATGGCTATGCATATTCTGGGAATCGGGAAAAGTGATATCATTCCGGAAGTGAAAGAAATATTAGGCGTCGCGTCTTTCCTGAAACTTTCCGAAGGAGGACAAACATTATTTATTTGATTATGGTTTACGATTTGGATGTAACACAAGAACATTGTCCGATGACATTCGTCAAGACAAAGATAGCGTTGAATAAACTCCAACCGGGGGATGTTTTGAATGTGAAAGTGACGGAAGGTGAACCGCTGGAAAATGTGCCGAAAAGTGCGACAGAGCAGGGTTATATCGTTCTTTCTGTAAAGGAAACGGATACAACCGGGGTTTATAATATTGAAATAGAAAAAGGATAATTGTAAAAATCAATTAAACGACAATTATTTACGAACAACCATGTAGCAGCTCAGCATTTTTAATTTGCAGGTATAATTTGCAAATATCAACTATTCCCTATAAATTTGCAAAAACAAATTAAAAATATGGCAGACGATAAAAAAATTATTTTTTCCATGGTAGGCGTGAACAAAATATTTCCGCCTCACAAACAAGTCCTCAAAGACATTTACTTATCATTTTATTATGGCGCTAAAATCGGAATCATCGGTTTGAATGGTTCCGGAAAATCGACCTTGTTGAAAATCATCGCCGGAATCGAAAAGGATTATCAGGGCGAAGTTGTTTTTTCTCCCGGATATTCAGTGGGTTACTTGGAGCAAGACCCGCAATTGGACAATGCGAAGACCGTGAAGGAAACGGTGCAGGAAGGCGTACAGGAAATCATGGATATTCTGCAAGAATATGAAGCGATTAACGAAAAATTCGGTCTTCCGGAATACTACGAAGATGCTGAAAAGATGGATAAACTTTTTGCCCGCCAAGCTGAATTGCAGGATAAGATTGACGCAACCGACGCATGGAATATCGACAGCAAGTTGGAACGGGCAATGGATGCTTTACGCTGTCCGCCCGAAGAACAGTTAGTAGGAACGCTTTCCGGAGGCGAACGCCGTCGTGTTGCCCTTTGCCGTCTGCTGTTGCAACAACCCGACATTCTTCTTTTGGACGAACCGACCAACCATTTGGACGCCGAATCTATCGACTGGTTGGAACAGCATTTGCAACAATACGCCGGTACGGTGATTTGCATCACCCACGACCGCTACTTCTTGGATCATGTAGCGGGCTGGATTCTTGAATTAGACCGTGGCGAAGGCATCCCCTGGAAAGGAAACTATACTTCGTGGTTGGAGCAAAAAACAACACGGATGGCGCAAGAAGAAAAGCAAGCCAGCAAACGCCGCAAAACCTTGGAACGGGAACTGGAATGGTCAAGGATGGCGCCCAAAGCCCGTCAGGCCAAAGGGAAAGCCCGCCTCAATTCTTACGAACAACTTTTAAATCAAGACGTTAAAGAAAGGGAAGAAAAACTGGAAATCTTCATTCCCAACGGTCCTCGTTTGGGAAATAAAGTCATTGAATCCATACATGTTTCCAAAGCTTACGGCGATAAATTACTCTATGCCGATTTGAATTTTATGCTTCCTCCAAACGGTATTGTTGGCATTATCGGGCCTAACGGCGCGGGGAAAACAACGCTCTTCCGGCTGATTATGGGTCTGGAAAAACCGGATAAAGGCAGTTTTGAAGTCGGGGAAACGGTCAAAATCGGTTATGTCGATCAAAGCCATACGGATATTGATCCCGAAAAAACGGTTTTTCAAGTGGTATCGGGAGGCACGGAATTTATTCGTGTCGGCGGGAAAGAAGTCAATTCCCGCGCCTATCTGGGACGATTCAATTTCAGCGGCGCCGACCAGGAAAAGAAATGCGGCGTGCTTTCGGGCGGTGAAAGAAACCGCTTGCATCTGGCGCTCACTTTAAAATCGGAAGCGAATGTTCTTCTGCTTGACGAACCGACTAACGATATAGACGTCAACACATTACGTGCATTGGAAGAAGGTTTGGAAAATTTTGCCGGCTGCGCGGTAGTCATTTCTCACGACCGTTGGTTTTTAGACCGGATTTGTACGCATATACTTGCTTTTGAAGGGGATTCGGAAGTGTTTTTCTTTGAAGGTTCTTATTCCGAATATGAAGAAAACAAGAAGCAACGGTTGGGATATGTAGAGCCGAAGCGGATACGTTACAGGAAGTTGATGGAGTAGGGGTGTTTACAGAACCACCTTCAAAGGCGATTTTCGCTCCTGACTGAAACGCACAACCGCATCAAACCAGTCATCCGCAGCCGGGAATTTCCATTGACTCCATCCGCCGCCGAAATAGTACACGAAATCTTCTCCTACCGTGTAATTTTTCAAAAGCATAAAATGATCGTTTTCCTCAAGCGTACCGCCGTCCGCATCGGGAATATATATCCCAACGTGATTTAATCCCTGGGGAACTCCCGCATCGGAGACCGCATTTTCCGAATAAGCAATCGCTTGTTTGTCTTCGCTTGTAAATAACAGGCCTTTTTCCTTGTGGAGGAATATTCCCGCCGCCAATTTCAACGGCGAATCGGGGCCTTCGTATCTGACAACCGCGCGGTTCATCAAACTGCCTGCATCGGCGGTAATGGTCAGGATTTCTTTATAATAAACGTTGTCCACCCGAATGGAATCGTAAATCAAAGTGAAAACGGAACGCAAAGGACCGGCGGCCTTGACTTCAAACCGGTCGTAATGATTGCCGATCCACGCTTGACCGGTATAAGGCGCAATACCTCCGGCGCCCATGGTGTGGCCAACCGCGTAACAGTCCAGGCCCAAACCGTGGTTCACATGATAAGATATACCCCTTTCCAATTCGTCGGCGTAAAATTTATCCATGACCAAGCTGTCCGTACATTTCAACCAAAGATCAACGCCATTGCTCGGATTTTCAGCGGCCAATGCCGGGCCGTACATGCGATAAGCCGCAAAATCGTTTTCCCAGGCAAAATCATCTTTCCGTTCAGGTACCTGACGTGCGTGCGTCTTAGCTGCTACAGGAGCCGGCGTACCTTTTTCCAAAGTGTAAACGCTTGATTTTCCGGCAGGCACATCAGCTTGGAAAATCAGCAGGGAATCGCTTCCTTCCGTCCATAACTGATAGGGAATTTCTTCGCCTTTTTCGTTTTTCAACACATAGGTTTGATTGGCAAAATCAGCTTTCAAAGCTTTCGTTTGAACTTCTACCATTTCTCCGTTGCGGTCGAAATCAAGCGGATTTTCTACCGTAATCTTAACCGGTTCCGGAGTGCAGGAAACGATTAGAATTGCAATTAATAATACGAATATATTTTTCATTTCATTTCGGCTGTTTACCTATATAAGCCAGAATCCCCCCATCGACATATAAAACATGCCCATTAACAAAATTAGAAGCCTCCGAAGCAAGGAAAACCGCCGGACCGGCTAAATCCTCCGGCGTTCCCCAACGAGCAGCCGGTGTCTTGGAAATAATAAACGAATCGAACGGATGACGCGAGCCGTCGGCTTGAAGCTCACGCAAAGGCGCCGTCTGGGGCGTAGCGATGTATCCCGGCCCGATGCCGTTGCACTGAATATTGTATTCACCGTACTCGGAGGCGATGTTGCGCGTAAGCATCTTCAACCCGCCTTTGGCTGCAGCATAAGCCGAAACCGTTTCGCGTCCCAATTCACTCATCATCGAACAGATATTGATGATTTTGCCGTGTCCTTTTGCAATCATTGCCGGAAGCACCGCTTTGGAAACAATGAACGGAGCATTCAAATCCACATCAATTACCTGGCGAAATTCTTTCGCAGACATTTCAATCATCGGTATCCGTTTGATAATTCCGGCATTGTTCACCAAAATATCAATCACGCCCACTTCCGATGTTATTTGTGCAACGGCTTCGGTCACTTGTTGTTCGTCGGTCACGTCAAACACATAACCATGAGCGGCAATGCCGTCGGCTTTGTAAGCGGCGACGCCTTTTTGCACAAAATCGGCATTAATATCGTTGAATACAATGGTGGCTCCCACCGCATGAAAAGCCTTGGCAATTGCATATCCGATGCCGTAGGAAGCTCCCGTAACGAGAGCGATTTTTCCTTCTAATGAAAAATTTTTAAGCATATTTTTAGATTTATATTTGATTTACCGTAATTTATCCGCCGTAAACGTATCCATATCGTCATAGTCGAGATTTTCACCGCACATTGCCCAGATGAAAGTATAATTACTTGTTCCGGCCGCACTGTGAATAGACCACGACGGAGAAATCACCGCTTGTTTGTCGCCCATGAAAATATGACGGGTTTCCTGAGGTTCGCCCATAAAGTGGCAAACAGCTTGTGATTCAGGGATTTTGAAATAGAAATAGGCTTCCATCCGGCGCGAATGAGTGTGCGGAGGCATCGTATTCCAAACGCTGCCGGGCTGCAATTCGGTCAATCCGATCTGCAATTGGCAGCAGGGAATTATTTCATTAAGTATTAATTGATTCAGTATTCTTTTGTTGCCGGTTTCCACCGTGCCTAAGTTGCGGACACGACGCATTTCGGAGGTGATTGCAGTCGTCGGATAAGCCGTGTGAGCCGGTGATGAAGCAAAATAGAATTGAGCCGGTTGCTGTGCATCTTTGCTCTTGAAAATAACCGATTGGGAGCCGCGACCTACGTAAAGCGCATCTTTATAAGCCATGGGATAATCTACGCCGTCAACCGTTACAACTCCTTCTCCTTCAATACATACGATACCTAATTCACGCCTTTCGCAGAAATAAGCCGAGCGAATCAAGTCGATGGTTTCCAAGGGCAAATCTTCTTTTACCGGAAAAGCGCCTCCGATAATCAAACGGTCGTTGTGCGTGTAAACCATCATTACTTCATCGGGGGAAAATAATCGCTCTACTAAAAATTCTTTCCGCAGTTGAGTCGTGTCATATTTTTTTACGTCCCGGGGATGCGTTCCCCACCTTTCTTCGATTGTTGTTTTCATATGCAAACCATTATTGTTAAACATTACAAAAGTAGGAAAACTTTTTATCCTAAAAAAATTTCAGGACAGATTTCCGTCCGTTTTGGCGTTCTTCATTAGCCATTGAGTCACCTTATCGCCGTAAGTCTTGGAAATAGGAATATTGGGAACTTTTTCGACTCCCAGATCCAGATTCACCCCATCTTTTTCACGCCGGATTATTTTTATCCGGTCGAAATTCACCAGATATGACCGGTGACATCTCAAGACATGGGCTTCTCCCAATCGCTCTTCCAATGATTTCAAAGTTGAACGCAAAATAAACCTGGCTACCGAATTTTTGTTCAAATACCAGATTATCACATAATTATCGGCAGATTCGATATATAGCAAATTTTCCTGTTGAATGGATAAACGCAATTCTCCTTTGTCATCGTAAAACAAAAGGATATTGTTTTTCGGATTTTTGCCGTTTTGATTGTTTTCTTCAAGCCGTTGCAATCGTTTTTCCTTTTCCT
>JAISXN010000074.1 GCA_031270525.1 Candidatus Symbiothrix sp.
CTCTTGCCAAACATTTTCCCAATAACAAAGCCATAAAATTTCTTGACTGGTTTACATATAGTGATAACAGCATTGACGGGCAGAGTCGCAAAAAAGCATATTCTTTTTTTGAAAGCAACCTTGTTGATACAGAGGATATTGGAACAACAAAAAGCTTACAGCAAATTCACGCATATATTTTTGGCGGGCTTTACGATTTTGCCGGACAGATAAGACAAAAAAACATTTCAAAAGGCGGCTTCCAGTTTGCAGTAGCTCACTTCTTGGGCGGTACATTAAAGCAAATTGAACAAATGCCCGAAAATACATTCGAAGAAATTGCCGATAAATATGTGGAAATGAACATTGCCCACCCGTTTATGGAAGGCAATGGGCGAAGCACACGCATTTGGCTTGATTTGATACTGAAAAAACGCCTGAGAAAATGTGTAGATTGGAGTAAAATTAACAAAAACGATTATCTGAGTGCAATGGTAAAAAGTTCCATGAACAGTACGGCACTAAAAAACTTGCTAAAAAATGCCCTAACCGATGAAATCAACAGCCGCGAAATGTTTATGAAAGGAATAGACTATTCATATTATTACGAAGAGAATTAAAATTGTGTTATGTTCTCTTTCTTGGAAAATTTTTTCCAAAATATATTTCATTTAAGAAAATATTCTTATCTTTGCAGCCTGCTTTTTACTCAGGAATGGAGTCAGAAGGGAGCGAAAGGCAGAAATATTGAGATAATTTTTTGATTAATTTTAATATTTATTTATGAACCTTCTTGTTGAGAAATTGGGGAAATATGATATTCCGCAAAGAGCGAAAGCCGCAGGCTTGTATCCTTACTCAAAAGTGATCCAAAGCGATCAGGATACGGAAGTAATTATTAACGGTAGAAAGGTTTTAATGTTCGGTTCTAATTCCTATTTAGGACTGACAAACCATCCGAAGGTCAAAGAAGCAGCCATTGCCGCCACTAAGAAATACGGTACGGGAATGGCGGGCAGTAGACACCTCAATGGGACATTAGATATCCACGTAGAGTTTGAGCAGAAATTAGCAAATTTTGTTGGAAAAGATGAAGCAATGATTTATTCAACAGGATTTCAAGTCAACGAAGGAGTGGTATCTTGTCTGACCGGTCGAGAAGATTTTATTTTATGGGATGAATTAGACCACGCATCTATTATCGAAGGCCACCGTGTATCTTACTCCCAAAAATTGAAATTCCGTCACAACGACATGGATTCATTGGAAAAACAACTGATGAAATGTACCCCCGATAAAATTAAATTGATTGTGGTAGATGGCGTTTTCAGCATGGAAGGGGACATTGCCAATCTCCCCGAAATCGTTCGATTAGCCAAGAAATACAATGCCAACATTATGGTTGATGAAGCACACGGCTTAGGCGTTTTAGGACGGCAGGGACGTGGTACATGCGACTATTTCAATGTGATGCCCGATGTCGATTTAGTTATGGGAACTTTTAGTAAATCACTGGCTTCGATAGGTGGATTTATTGCAGCTTCCGAACCGGTAATCAATTATTTACGACACAATTCACGTTCATACATTTTCAGTGCAAGCAGCACTCCGGCGGCGATAGCGGCGGCAAATGCTGCTTTTGACATTATGGTGAGCGAACCCGAAAGAATCGAAAATTTGTGGAAACTAACCGATTATGCCTTGAAAGGTTTCCGTGAAATGGGTTGCGAAATCGGAAACACCTCTACGCCGATTATACCTATATATATCAGGGACAACGACAAAACGTTCTATGTAACGCGCGACCTGTTTGAACAGGGAATCTTCGTCAATCCGGTAGTTTCTCCCGCAGTGTCTCCAAATGATACTTTGATCCGTTTCTCTTTGATGGCGACGAATACTTTTGACCAGATAGACCAGGCGATGGATAAAATAGAAAAAAGCCTGATCAAAGTGGATGCTTTACAAAAAATGTTAGTCTAAACGAAGATTAAATTCTTGCACTAAGTTTTTTAAGCTCGGATTCTTATCGACCATATACAAATATTTTTCCCTATCGGTAAACAATGTTTGTGTATGGTCTTCTACTTTTATCTTAATATTCAATTCGAGACTGTTGTTTTTCAATGCAGAAAAAAGATATTCTTTAATGCTTGTTTTGTTTTCCTGAAAATAATCGGCTTGTTCTGGATTTAACACTTCTATTTCGAATCTGCAATCGTCCTTCAACAAGGGATTTATATATAACATCGTTTTTTTTAGATAAATATCTTCCGATTGATTGGCATAGTCTTTCCAGGATTTGATTAAATCTTCTTGAGAAAAAGGCTGGTTTTGAATCGAATTTTCCGTTTGCAAAGAAGCTGTTTGGGGCATGCTTGCCTGTTCCGGTTCGCCGTTAAGCCTCACCCTTGCGATTGATTTGCCGGGATCGGCGGAGGTTTTTGGGGGATTTGAGTCTTCAATAACCTTAAGGTCTTTAAGGTCTTTAATGTCATTAACGTCCTTAAGATTTTCTTTCCCAATCGCCTCAATTACAATTTTTTTTTTATCTCCTTCCACAGGAGAAACTCTTGACTGGCAAAGCCGTACCAGCAGTAATTCAATTGAAAACCGTTTATTTTTACTGTACCGGTAATTCAAATCCGTTTCATTCGTCAATTCCATGGCTTTGTACAAAAAGGTCGTTTCACAACGGCGCGCCAGTTCCAGGTATTTCTCTTTGACGGCGTCACCCACCTCAAACAAAACAATCGTTTGCGGATCTTTGCAAACCAACAAATCCCGGAAGAATAAAGCTAAACCGCTAATAATGTGCTGTCCGTCAAAACCTTTGCTCAAAATTTCATTCAGGAGTAACAAACATTGCGGAACGTCGTTTTGCAAAATGGCGTCCGTAATACGGAAATAATAATCATAATCCAAGACATTCAGGTTCTCAATAACCGTCTTGTAAGTTACGTTTCCCTGCGAAAAACTGATTACCTGGTCGAAAATCGACAAAGCGTCGCGCATTCCGCCATCGGCTTTATGTGCAATGATATTTAGCGCTTCACGTTCGTAACTAATATTTTCCTGTTTGGCAACATATTCCAAATAATCAACAATGTCATTGATACTGATTCGGTTAAAATCATAAATCTGACAACGGGAAAGAATTGTCGGCAAAATTTTATGCTTTTCGGTAGTCGCCAGAATAAAAATGGCATGATGTGGCGGCTCTTCCAGAGTCTTCAAAAAAGCGTTGAAAGCCGATTGGGTGAGCATGTGTACTTCATCAATGATATACACTTTGTATCTCCCTAATTGCGGCATAATGCGCACCTGCTCGGTCAAAGCGCGAATATCATCGACCGAGTTATTTGACGCGGCGTCTAACTCGTGAATATTCAGCGAACGGTTCTCATTGAACGAGCGGCATGATTCACATTCATTGCAGGCTTCGCCGTCCGGCGCCGGATGAAAACAATTGATGGTCTTGGCAAAAATACGCGCACAAGTAGTTTTCCCTACCCCGCGCGGACCGCAAAATAAATAAGCATGTGCTAATTTATTATTGATGATTGCATTTTTAAGCGTAGTAGTCAATGATTTTTGACCTACTACCGACTGAAAAGTGGAAGGACGATACTTTCTCGCCGAAACAACATAATTATCCATCGTGAATTAAAAAAAAATTTCATACAAAAGTAATCAAAAATTTGATTGATTACAAATACACCCGTACTGCCATTCTGTCTGTTAAACAGCGTTAAGACTTGCATACTCCGGTTAAATAGTTTAAAATATATGCTAAAAGACAGGTTCTGCACGTTATTTGTAGAGACTAAGTTGAAAAAGAATAATTACATAAAACAATTTGAAATTATGAAAATTACATGGAAATTATTATTTGGTTTTATTCTGGTAAGTTTGCTCAGCGCTTTTATCGCTGTCGGAACTTATTCGCACCTGAATAAAAATAAGGGAACGGTTGTTGCTGCGGAACCGTTCAATCAAGGAGATTTTCGCGCAGTAGGTTTCACTAACGCCGCCGAAAATATTGATTTTACAAAGGCTGCCGAACAAAGTATCAATGGCGTTGTCCACATCAAATCAATTGCCAATCCGAATCCTTCCGACAGGCAACAAAAGGAATATTTCGATCCTTTTGAATTTTTCTTCGGAGGAGGCGGAAACCGGTATTCTCAACGCCAACCCCGCGTAGGCTTCGGTTCGGGAGTGATTATTTCTACCGATGGATATATCGTAACCAATAATCACGTGATTGACGGCGCCGACGAAATCGAAGTTACAACCAACAGCGACAAGACCTACAAAGCGAAACTGGTCGGACGCGACGAATTGACTGACGTCGCCTTGCTGAAAATCGACGGAAAAGACTTACCCGTCATACCGTTTGGCGATTCGGACGCTTTGAAAGTCGGGGAATGGGTTTTGGCTGTCGGCAATCCGTTCAATTTAAGTTCAACGGTTACTGCCGGAATTGTAAGCGCAAAAGGACGGGGAAACATTTCTCCCGGCGCTTATTCCAACCCAAATCCTTATGGCAACAGGCAGGGACAAGCCGTACAGCGAAAAATTGAATCTTACATTCAAACCGACGCTGCCGTAAATCCGGGAAACAGTGGCGGCGCTCTGGTAAACACCCGTGGCGAATTGGTGGGAATTAACACCGCAATTTACAGTGAAACAGGAAATTACGTTGGTTATTCTTTTGCCATACCTATCAGCATTGTTAAAAAAGTCGTTACCGACATCAAACAATACGGTACGGTTCAGAGAGCGCTATTGGGCGTATCTGTCATCGAATTGTCGAAATTGAAAGAATCAGACCCCGATACATTTAATAAACTGAAAGTGACCGAAGGCGTTTACGTCGAAGGATTCGCTTCCAACAGCTCCGCCAAGAAAGCCGGAATTGAAATCGGAGATGTTATTACCGCTATTAATGATGCAAAAGTAAGAACTTTTGCCGACCTGCAAGGCCAATTGAGTCGCTATAATCCCGGTAATAAAGTAAAGGTTCAGGTACAACGCGGAAATTCCCAAAAGAATTTCAACATTGAACTGAAAAATGACCAAGGTACGACGGAAATCACAAAATACCAATCTCCTGAAGATATTTTGGGCGCATCTTTCAAAGAATTAAACCGGGATACCAAAATGAAATTAGGAATCAATTTTGGAATAGAAGTTACCGGTTTGTCGAATGGAAAACTGAAAACAGCCGGAATCAAAAACGGTTTCATTATTTTGACGGCCAATGACACGCGCATTTCTACTTCCGGTGAATTGATAAAAATCGTTCAAGCGATTATGAAGCAGGAGCCGGACAACAGAGGTTTATTTATCCGTGGATTCTATCCGGATATTAAAAAGGTGGAATATATCGCAATAGATTTGAACAATTAAAACTTGTTTTTGAATTATATTAATTGTTGTTAAAAAGTAGCTGTTTTATTTTATACCTTAAATAAAATAGCTACTTTTGCAAGTTTTCAGTATTCTCATACTAAATTTTATTGAATGAGGCAATTAAAAATTACCAAATCGATCACCAATCGGGAAAGCGCTTCTTTGGATAAATATCTCCAGGAAATTGGACGTGAAGACCTGATTACCGTAGAAGAAGAAGTCGAATTGGCGCAAGCGATTAAAAGAGGCGACCGTGCCGCTTTGGAAAAATTGACGCGTGCAAATCTTCGTTTCGTCGTGTCTGTTGCAAAACAGTATCAAAA
>JAISXN010000081.1 GCA_031270525.1 Candidatus Symbiothrix sp.
ATCAGGTATAAAGTTCCCAATTTTTCCCCGAAAGCCTCTGCCAATCCGGATAATGCCGTCGGCATCATTTCCATGAACGACACGTAAATCATAATACCTGCCGAAAAACCCAAAGACAAACTGAGGAAGTTCTTATTGGTTTTTTTAGTCAACAAAGCAATCCCGCTGCCGATGCCGGTTGATAATCCGGCTACGGCAGTCAGGATAAAAGCAAATAATAAATTGGAATCTGAAAACATTACCAGGCAAACAAAGGATAATCCTTCATCATCGTATTTACTTTTGCGGCAACCGATTTAATCACAGTTTCGTTTCCCACATTGGAAAGCGCCGTATCAATCAATTCCACAATGTCACCCATCAACGATTCCTTGAGTCCGCGCGTCGTGAGCGCCGGCGTACCGAAACGCAGACCCGATGTCTGGAACGGCGAACGACTGTCAAAAGGCACCATATTTTTATTCGCTGTAATATCTGCACTCACTAAAGTATTTTCGGCCTCTTTACCGGTCAGATTGGGGAACCTGGAACGCAAATCAACCAACATTAAGTGATTATCCGTTCCGCCGGAAATAATTTTGTAGCCTTTGTCTATCAATGCCTGCGCCATCGTCGCTGCATTTTTCTTCACTTGCTTCTGATAAGTCACGTATTCCGGTTGCAAAGCTTCGTGAAAAGCGACGCCTTTGGCGGCAATGATGTGTTCCAGCGGCCCGCCTTGTATGCCGGGGAAAACAGCCGAATCCAACAAAGCCGACATCATTTTGATTTCTCCTTTCGGAGTCTTTTTTCCCCACGGATTTTCAAAGTCTTTACCCATCATAATTACGCCTCCCCGCGGTCCGCGCAAGGTTTTATGGGTCGTCGAAGTAACAATATGCGCATGATGTACGGGATTGTTCAGCAATCCGGCGGCAATCAACCCGGCGGGATGCGCCATATCAACCAGGAAAACAGCTCCGATTTCATCGGCAATCCGGCGAATCCGCGCATAATCCCATTCGCGGGAATAAGCTGAAGCGCCGCCGACAATCAATCGGGGGTTTTCGGCAAAAGCGATTTTTTCAAGCTGGTCGTAATCAATTTTTCCATCCGATTCCTGTACGTTGTATTCCAATGCTTTGTACATAAGTCCGGAAAAATTGACCGGCGAACCGTGACTCAAATGGCCTCCGTGCGAGAGATTTAACCCCAGAAATTTATCGCCCGGATTGAGGCAAGCCATGAAAACAGCCATATTGGCCTGGGCGCCCGAATGTGGTTGAACGTTTGCCCAAGTCGCGGAAAAAATTTGTTTCAACCGGTCGATAGCTAATTGTTCTACGTCGTCTATGAACCGGCAACCGCCATAGTACCTGCGTCCGGGATAGCCTTCGGCATATTTGTTGGTTAGGACGGAACCGGCCGCTGCCATAACTTGTTCGCTTACAAAATTTTCGGAAGCAATCAACTCAAGACCGGAAGTTTGCCGGTGAAGTTCTTTGTTAATAATGCTGAATATTAAATCGTCTCGTTTCATTTTTATTTGATTATTATTTAGTTAATCTATTTTTATCTTGTTCGGATTCATCCTGCAATCCCAAATACGTGAAATATAAACATAATTATTTTCTATATAATAAAGCACACGATACAATCCTTTTGCAACAACGAGAGAACGAATTGTTTTCGTTTCTTCATTAAACATGGGATCAACAGGCGCTATATCAGGAAAATTTCGCAATATTTTGATTTCCTCCAGGATAGTTTGTAGTGTTTTTTTTGCTGTTGGCATTTCCCGCCAAAAGTATATTGAATCTAAATCTGCTATAGCTGTATCGGTGAAATATAATTTCATAAAGAGTATCTTTTTGCAACATCTTCATACGAAGTTATTCTATTTGCCTCAACATCTTCAATAGATTTCCGTATCCCTTTCCGTACTTCCTCAACAGTATACTGGCATGGACGCTTATGCATATAGACAAAAATTTCAACTTTTGCAAGCATATCCTCATCTAAACTGTCGTCTAAAATGGTTTTAACAAGATGAGCTTTTCTTTCCAATACGGTCATAATAATTTAATTATTTTGTTAATAAACTGTACAAAAGTAGCTATTTTTCCCCAACACGCAAAAATATCAAAACATCATTCCAACCGAAAAACTCAAAATATTTTCATTCTTCTCTAAAAAAACGCCCTGATAAGCTTCCGATATATCGGGAATATTTCTAAAATCAAGATTGGTATTCGGCTGATTGAGTTCGTACCTGAAATCGAAATAAAGTTTGGAAATACCCGCCGAAAAGCCGATTACTCCCGCATAACAGTAAAAATCACTTTTTCCGTGATAACTGTGTTCTTCATTGATTTCGTACTCTATATTATAGGTCCATTTTAAGGAAGTGCCTATGTATACGTCAAACAAAAAAGGTTTGTTTTTGATAATGCTGTATCCTAATAACAAATTAGTATTCACGGCATCCATATTGATATCCAAAGCCTTGGGCAAATACGTGCCCGCGTTGCTTTTGTCCGGTATCATAAAACCGCAGGTCTGTTGATGATAATTCCAAGCCACTTCAGGCTGCAAAAACAGATGACTGTAATTCACCCTGAAAAATGCGCCAACCAAATAACCGTTTTTATTGGTATAAAAACTGCCGGAAGTGGTATCTCCCGCATAATAGGTATCATATTTAATTGTAGATAAAGCATTTAAGCCGATTTTGAATCCATAGTTCAAATATTTCGATTGAGCAGAAGAATAATTTTCCGTTGCGAATAGAAAAATAAGCAGCGAAAAAACAAAAACCGGTATTTGCATAAAATGTTTGATTTTCATTACAACAGTACAATATCTTCTTTTTTTGTTTTCATCTCGCAATATTCGCATTTCAACGTTACCATTTCCTTGTCGATGACTTTGAAACGTGTTTTCATCGGCTCGTTGTTGGAAATACATTTGGGATTGTTGCATTTGACAATACCAATGAGTTCGTCGGGGAGTTGAACCAATTTTTTTTCCGCTACTTCGTAATCCCTGATAATGTTCAGTTTAACTGCCGGCGCAATCAAAGAAATGCGGTTAATTTCGTCTTGTTCGAAAAACTTACCGGAAATTTTCAGGATACCTTTGCTACCCATCTTTTTGCTATCCAGATTATAACCAATGGTAACCGGTGTTTTCAATTTTTCGATACCCAACAAAGAAACCACCTTAAACAATTGGTCTGAAGGTATGTGGTCGATAACCGTGCCATTTTGCAAGGCGGCAATCTGTAATTCTTTTTTATTATCAGTCATAATATTGAATATTAATTAGTTCCAAGTACATCACAGATAATTGCCTGTCGGGCGAAAACGCCGTTTTTAGCTTGTTCAAAATAATACGCCTTGGGGTTATCGTCCACATCGTATGCAATTTCGTTCACACGAGGTAAAGGATGAAGAATCCGTAAATTCTCTTTACTGTTTTTTAACATGCTGTTTTTCAGTATGTAAACGTTTTTTACTTTTTCATATTCCATTAAATCGGTGAAACGTTCGCGCTGGACACGAGTCATATACAGGATATCCGACTGATTGATAACTTCTTCCGAAAAATCAATGTATTCCTCGTAAGGCAAACCTTTTTCTTCCATGAATTGCTTGTAAATCTCCGGCAATTTGAGTTCTTCGGGAGCGATGAAATAAAATTGGGGATTGAAATGCGACATTCCGACAATCAGGGAATGAACGGTCCGTCCATATTTCAAATCGCCAACCATTGTGATAGTCAAGTTATTAAGTCTCCCCTGCGTTTTGTAAATAGAATACAGGTCGAGCATCGTTTGCGAAGGGTGTTGATTGGCTCCATCGCCGGCATTAATAATTGGAATATCAGTAATTTCCGAAGCATATCTGGCTGCTCCTTCCAGATAATGGCGCATAATTATCAGGTCGGCGTAATTGCTTACCATTTTGATTGTATCTTTCAACGTTTCGCCTTTAGAAGAACTGGTTGTAGC
>JAISXN010000088.1 GCA_031270525.1 Candidatus Symbiothrix sp.
GCATCTTCGATAATATTCGTGTAAGTTGATTGAAGCAGCGCTGTCGGATTGTCCAGCAATAAAATATCGGGTTGAAGGGCAATCGCTCTTGCGATGCAAAGTTGCTGTTGTTGTCCGCGGGATAGAATCGCCGGTTTACTCTGAAGCTTGTCTTTTACCTCGTCCCACAATGCGATTTTGCAGAGCGTTTCTTCCACAATCCGGTCATTTTCGGTTTTTGAAAGAGAAATGTTATTTAGTTGGTAACCATACAATACATTCCGGTAAATACTCATGTTCGGGAAAACATTGGGATTTTGGAAAATCATTCCTATTTTCTTTCTTATATCTATAACCGGCTGATTTTTAATATCTTCTCCTTTGAATGAAATTTTACCTTCGGTTTTAATTCCCGGATAAATTTCATGCAAACGATTCAGAGAACGTAATAAAGTACTTTTTCCCGCCAAAGTAGGTCCGATTACGGATATAACTTTGTTTGGTTTCAGGGAAACCGAAATTTCTTTCAGTGCATAATTTCCGGGAGCGTAAGATACGCTCAATTTTTCAAGTTCAAGTATGCAATTTTTGTCCATAATAGATACCTTTCGCAATAATATTTAAAACAATAACCGTTAAAAACAGGAACAGTGTGGTTGTCCAAACCATATTGACCATATCCGAATTGTTGAAAAAATTCCATATCAGTACAGAAATGGTTGATACGGGGTGATCGATATTCCAATTTATCTCCGGCGCTCCAAGCGCTGTAATGATGAGTGGGGACGTGACTCCGACCGCTCTGGATATTGCTACCAGAATGCCGGATATAATTTTATCCCTCACAGTCGGCAAGACAATCCGGAAAATAATGCTTGTATATGTTCCTCCTAAAACAGCTCCATCTTCTTTTATATTTCGGGGTAAAGTTTCTAAGGCTTTAAAAGTGGTATAGATAATCATCGGCAGCATCACAATTGCCAGAGAAATGCCGCCCGCCAAAGCGGAAAAACCGTGAAGCGGTTCTACTATCCACAAATAAACGACAATGCCGGTAATAACCGGTGGAATACCCAACAGAGAAAAAATAGAATAGTGAAAAAAACTTGAAAATCGCGGCGAATGGTTGTCATACATAAACAATCCCCCTAAGATTCCAAGGGGAACGGCAATTACAGTTGCAATCACGATGACTAAGAAACTGCCTGATATACCGTTCAATATTCCTCCCGGAATAATTTGTTTGCCTAAATGGGACAAATAAGCCTCCAATGGGGTCGGACTTACCTGAGTGAAGAAATCAAAATTGATTTGCTTGTAACCTTTTATGAATAAATCGAATATTAACCATATCAAAGGGATAAGCGCAAGGATTGCGCATAAGATGATCAAACCGAAAACAATCCGGTCCACAGCCGTCCGATGTGATTTGAGTTTATTCATACCAAAACTTACTGAACATATATCTTGCTACGATATTCACCGCGGCAGTAACCATAAACAAAAACAAGGCCAATACAAACAGCGTACTGAATTCCAAATCGTCAATTGTTCCGAACCGGTCGAAAACCACGCTTGTAACCGTCTTTCCGAAAAGAATCACAACGACCATCGTTTCTCCCAGTATTTTTGCCAGGCTGAGAAGACCGGTGGCTATCAGACCTTTGGCCATGAAAGGAAAACTGATTGTCCCGATTATTTCCAAACGTGTCGCCCCGAGACAATATGCGCCTTCTTTGATACTCCGGGGAACAAAGGGAATGTAATGGATAGAAACGGATACGGAATAAGGAATCATCATCGAGGCCATTACGATGGAAACGGGCAAAATCCCGAAACTGTGATGAGCAATACCTAAACCGTCAAATATCAGGTTCAGGTTGTAATATGCCCATATTCCCCAGACGATGGAAGGAATATATGCAAACAAATCCATGATGAAAGCAAGTATAGAAGCAATTTTTTTCCCATTGCAGTATTCGGCATATATCAATAAAAGGGAAATGGAAAAAGGTGCAGCTATAATCAGGGCTAAAACCGAGACCGACAGGCTGTATCCGATAAATGAAAACCATTCGCCGGAAACGATGATCCCGAAATGCTGAAATGCCGGTATGGATTTGATTATCAAGGAGAATAATATTCCTAACGGCAACAGCAGGACACTGATTACCGATATAAACAACAGGATTTTAAACGCCTTATCTTTCATCTTTCCATTCCATTGAATCTATTTTGGTTAATACTTCACAAACGATTTCATCCGGTAATCTTACATAGCCCAATACCGTTATAATTCTTTGATTTTCGGATGAATATATGTATTTCAGAAATTGCTTTAATTGCCTGTATTTTTCAAAACTTCTTCCGTCGTATGCTTGATTTTTATATACCAGAACCCACGAAAGACGGTTTGTTTTTTCTTTGCAAACAGGCAAGGCAATTATATTTTCTTCGAATCCGGGAAAAGATGCTTCGTCCGGTAATTCATCGGTAAATACAAAATCAATGATTTTTTCGCGGAGAGAGCGGACGCCCATTTCGGAATCGGAAGATACGCCATTAATAATGGCATTGTTATTTTTCCGGTAAGTATCAACAACAATTTCAAAAAAAGACCGGGAAAAACCCGAACCTATACCCGAAAGATAAATACGCTCATTTTCCTGCCGGTGATTATCCGCACACCCGCCTGCCATGAGTAAGCAAACGAAAATAATTGTTATCGGAAATTTTTTAGGTAAAACATTCATTACGATTCCTTTCACTTTTCCAATTGCAAATATACAATAGAAATTCTTCAGAAAGAACCGTATTTTGTTAAGATTTTGTTACGAAAAAGACTTACGGGTAATTTCCGAAATCAACCAAACGCATATCGCCGGTTTTGTTGAAAGTATCGTGGAACGACAAGGCAGCCGACATGCTTTGCGGTGTGTGCCCTTTTTGTCCGAGATTCAGATACTTTCGCAATAAATCTTTGTAAATCGGGTCAACGCAGTTGTTGATGATTTCTTCCGCACGCTGAACCGGCGATTTACCTCTCAAATCGGCAATTCCATGTTCGGTGATCAGGATTTTCACGGAATGTTCGCTGTGATCGACATGCGAAACCATCGGTACGATTGAGCTGATTTTTCCATCTTTGGCTGTGGACGGAGTTGTGAAAATCGACAAATAAGCGTTCCGGCAGAAATCGCCCGAACCACCGATGCCGTTCATCATTTTGGTGCCCAGTACGTGCGTCGAATTAATATTTCCGAATATATCCGCTTCCAAAGCCGTATTGATGGAAATCAATCCCAAACGGCGGGCAATTTCCGGACTGTTGGAAACCTCCTGCGGACGGAGCAGTAACCGGGGTTTAAATTCGGGAAGATTGCGGTAAACTTCTTCCAAAGCCGGCGTACTCAAGGTTAAAGAACAACCGCTGGCAAATTTCACATTTCCTTCTTTCATCAGTTTGATGACCGAATCCTGAATCACTTCGGTATAAATTTCAAAGGGGGGAATATCTTTGTTAGCGCCCATAGCGCCGAGCACGGCGTTTGCCACATTTCCCACGCCCGACTGAACGGGAAGGAATGAAGCCGGGATTCTGCCCGCCTTGATTTCTGCGGATAAGAAATTCGCTACGTTTTGTCCGATTTGGTTGGTCACTTCGTCCGACGGCGTAAAAGCGCCCACTTCATTGGGAAGGTTGATTTCAACGACGCCCGCAATTTTTTCAGGGTCAACCTGTATATAAGGAACACCAATCCGGTCGCTTGGCGTATAAACCGGAATTTCCCTGCGTACGGGAGGGTCGGCTAATTCATATATATCGTGTATTCCCGCTAATTCCCGCGGATGATACCGGTTCAATTCTATGATAATCTTGTCGGCTAAACGCGCCACAGTCGGAGCAATGCCGACACCCGAAGTCGGGTAAATTTTTCCGTCGTCGGTAATATCGCAAACTTCCAGTATCGCCCAGTTCGGTTTCGGAAGAAATCCGTAACGAAGGTATTGCGCCAATTCCGAGAGGTGCAAATCGAAATATTGCGCTCCGTGGTTGTTCAATTCGGTTCGCATATCTTTTGTAGACTGGTAAGGCGTGCGGAATTTGACTGCGTGCGCCCGGGCTAAAGCTCCGTCAATCGAATCGCCGGTGGAAGCGCCTGTGTACATTCCTACTTTGAAAGGATTTCCTTTCGCGTGTTCTTCTTCGGCTTTTTTAGCTAACGCTATTGTTACTACTTTCGGACAGCCGGCGGC
>JAISXN010000136.1 GCA_031270525.1 Candidatus Symbiothrix sp.
AGCCTACACAGGCGATTTTCTGGGTTGGCACGACCGTGCGCGTACCCACTTCGACGCTTATGCACAAAGTCAGGTTACAGACGTTCCCAATTCTATACCCCATCCGGCGCAGGATAGCGCCTTGCACTTAAGCCGTGCGGCAAAGCAATGGGGAACGCAGATGTACAGCAACGGTTACATTTGCCGGAATCCCCGCAGGAACGACCAGATGCATCATTACGATATGAACCTGGTCTATATCGACGAATTGCTGTGGCATTTCAACTGGACGGGCGACATGAATTACGTCCGGAAAATGTTTCCCGTGTTGAAACGCCACCTGGAATGGGAAAAACGAAACTTCGACCCCGACAACGATGGCTTGTATGACGCCTACGCTTGTATCTGGGCAAGCGATGCTTTACAGTATAGCGGCGGCGGCGTAACTTATTCGTCGGCGTATAATTACAGAGCCAACAAAATGGCGGCTGAAATCGCCGTAAAATTGGGTGAAAATCCCGGTCCGTTCCGCGCGGAAGCCGAAAAAATACAGAAAGCCGTCAACGCTTGGCTGTGGCTCTCCAACAAAGGATGGTGGGCCGAATTTAAGGATCTGATGGGTAACAAACTTGTACATCCGGCGGCAGGCGTATGGACAATTTACCACGCCATTGATTCGGAAATTCACACACCGTTTCAGGCTTATCAGGCAACACGCTATATCGACAGCGAAATACCCCATATTCCGGTTACAGCCAAAGGATTAGAAGACAAAGCCTATCAAACGGTATCTACAACCAACTGGCTACCCTATTCGTGGTCTGTCAACAATGTTGCATTTGCCGAAGTGGCGCATACGAGCCTTGCTTACTGGCAGGCGGGACGGCCGGATGCAGCTTTTCATCTGTTCAAAAGTTCGGTACTGGACGGCATGTACTTAGGCAATTCTCCCGGAAACATTGGGCAAATCAGTTTTTATGACGCCGCGCGGGGAGAATGTTACCGCGATTTCGGCGACCCCGTGGGAATATATTCGCGGGTTTTGATTCAAGGACTTTTCGGCATTTGTCCCGATGCAATGAACGACCGGGTAGTTATCCGGCCGGGATTCCCTTCGGACTGGGATTTTGCCTCGATGGTTTCTCCCGACATTGATTTCAATTTTGAACGAACGGGAACAAAGGATATTTATACCATCAGCAGTAAATTCAGGAAAAACTTAAACCTTGAATTGCAAGTCAATGCCCGGAAAGAAAATATAAAATCGCTGATGCTGAACGGAAAACCGGCCAAATGGATTTTTGCGGAAAGTGTTGGCGCACCCTTGATAAACATCGCTTGTGGAAATACTGCTAAATACGAAATAACAATAGAATGGGAAGGGGCCGGATTGCAAAAACCTGTTTATCGCTCGTCCGGCTTCAAAAATGAAGAATGGGATTTGACTTCAACTGTAAAAATAACAGAAATCAATGACCCTCAGCAAGTTTTGAAATCGGTAAAAAGCAATGCAAACAAGTTGTCGGGAATATTGGCCGGAGAACCCGGTCACAGAACGCTTTTTGTAAAATTAGAGCAAGGCCGGATGCAATGGTGGCAACCCATTGATATGGAGATAAAAATTCCGGAAAGCAACCGGCAGGAATTGCCGGACGCCGGTAAACAAAACCAAGTGTATGAAACGGTCAACATGGACAAGTATTTCAATGCTTCGGTAACCCAAATTTTCAGGAATAAATACATCAGTCCGCGCCCGCCTTATACAACCCTGCAAATCCCGGTACAAGGCGTCGGCGAATGGTGTCATCCCCTGCTGACGGCAGATATCGACGACAGCGGATTGCGAAAATCCGTGAAAGACAGCATATTCCGGACGCCTTTCGGCGTTCCGTTCCGCACAACGGGAGCGAAAACGGGCGACAATATTGCATTTACTACTTTGTGGGACAATTATCCGGAGAAAATAGATGTTCCGCTTTCCGGCAAAGCTTCACAGGCATGGTTCCTGCTGGCCGGGACGACCAACCACATCCAGTGCCGCATAACCAATGGGATTGTAACCGTTTATTACAAAGACGGTTCTTCCGATTCCATCGAATTAATCAATCCCGAAACATGGGCGCCCATTGAACAGGATTTTTACATCGACGGGCTGGCTTTCCGCACTTCCCGGCCGCGTCCCTACCGTCTGTCCTTCAAAACAGGTATTGTAAGCCGGGATATGGAAACCGCCATGAAAATTAAACCCGGTGAAGTATATGGAAGATCTATCGACGGAGGCGCGGGAATCATTCTCCATATTCCACTCAATCCGGGAAAAGAATTGGAACGTGCAGAAATAAAAACAATTGCCAATGAAGTCGTTGCAGGACTAATGGGCATTACGCTGCAACGGCCGCCCGATACGCGGAAAACAGGCATATTGTTCGCCGACTCGGAAATGAAACGTTTCCCCCATGCATGGCAATTAGATTACGGCAAACGGCTTTATTTTGGTTATTCACAAGGTTTGGGTTGTCTGGCGATGCTGAAAGTGTGGAAACAAACCAGCGACCGCAAATACCTTGATTATGTAATTGAATGGGCCGATTCGCTTATCGGCGAAAAAGGGGAAATCCATCTCTACAAAGCTGAATCCTATAATATTGATTATATCAATTCCGGAAAAGTATTGTTTGACGTCTATCGTGAAACCGGCGATAAAAAATACAAACTTGCCATGGACAGGCTTGTAAGCCAGATGAAGGAGCATCCCCGGACGCACGAAGGCGCTTTCTGGCACAAATTGATATACCGGCGCCAGATTTGGCTCGACGGCCTGTATATGGGATCGCCCTTTCTGGCGGAATACGCCCTTACGTTCAACCGGCCGGAATGGATTGACGATGTGATTAACCAGTTTATTGTCTGTGCAAAAAATACTTACGACAGGAAAACAGGCCTTTATTACCATGCTTGGGATGAAAGCCGGGAACAACGATGGGCGGACAAGCAAACCGGCCAGTCGCCCAATTTCTGGGGACGCAGTATCGGTTGGTGGATGATGGCTTTGGTAGATGTTCTGGATTTTATTCCGGAAAATCATCCGCAACGCCCCGAACTGTTGAAAATCATAAACGGTTTGGCGGAAACATTGCCCAAATACCAGGATAAGACCGGACTTTGGTATCAGATTATAGATAAATGCGATAAAAAAGGAAACTACCTCGAAGCCTCCGTTTCGTCCATGTTTATGTATGCCTTTGCCAAAGCGGTGAACAAAGGTTATATAGATATAAAATACCGCAAAATAGCGGAAGATGCTTATGAAGGATTAATGAAAAATCTGATTGTTGAAGACGCCGGCGGAACACTGACGATGACTCGCTGTTGCGCGGTGGCCGGATTGGGAGGAAATCCCTATCGCGACGGCAGTTTTGAATATTACATCAGCGAGCCGGTGCGCGACAACGATGCGAAAGCGACCGGGCCGTTTATTATGGGATGTCTTGAATTAGGAAAATAATAAGGATGAGAAAAAAAGTTTTTTTATTAATATATAAATTTAAGAGTCATGAAAAAAAATTACTTATTAACAGCGCTTTTTATTGTGCTATGTTTCAACCTGTCGGCGCAAACAACCGCCGATTTGGGTAAAGATTGGGATCCGGAAAACGGTGCGCTTATTGATGCGACTTCCGGTGTATTTTTTGCGGGCGCCAAATTGGCATACGAGGTAAATGCAGGAAACGCCGACGAAGTGAAGTTCAATATAGGTGGCGAAGCTACGGCGGCGAGTTCAGACAACAAAAGTGTTTATAAAAATCCGACGCCATCGAGCATCTCGTATTGCCAGGTAGGCGCTACTGCAAATGGGCCTTATTTCGAAGGACTTGCTTCAGAGAAATACATTACCGGACTGCAATTCAACGGCACAAGCGGCGGTACCGGCAATGGCGTTATCGGCGGACTGGTCTATTCCGACCGTTTGCCTTTCGATGAAAATTCAATTATCGGTACGGCTTTGGTAGAGCTTCCGGCTTGCCGGGCGGGCGGCGTTGGCGTAATCATAAGCGATGTTCCGGCAAATACACGTTCGTTCCGGATCTACAATCCGGCGATTGTTGCTGCTTCGGGAACAGGCTATGCACTTGCTGCGGAAGGCGATACAATTGGAAATAAAGCCCAGTCATTCCGGCTGGCTTATGTGAAAGTTACGTTAGGCGAACTGGTTCCGACAACGGTTCCGTATCTGAGCAAAGTATCGGGAGAAAGCGAGCAAAACCTATTTCTGGGTAAAAGTATTACACCCATTGAATATCACTGGAGCGGCTCGGCTACATCGGCCAACCTTACATGGACAGGCGGCTCTACGCCGGACGGCATTACCGTGGCAACCGACGTCGAAGCCAAAAACGTCACTATCTCCGGAACGCCTGCTGCTGCGGGAAGTTACGCCTATTCGATTACCGCAACCGACGGCGTAAACACTACCGATCCGCTTACGGGAAATATCACGGTTGTTGCCACTACGAAATCTTTGATTGCGTACATCACCAACAACGCCCAACCGACTAATGCGGGTGATGTTGCTGTTATCGACAAATTGAGAGAAACTTACGATGTTGATATTTTGCTTTCTTCCAATGCCAATCTGCTCACCGGCGCAGAAATTTACAAAGCCCTCGTACTGGCTGCGTTGCCGGGTTCGGGCGATGCGGGATTGAAATATTTGAAAGACTGTACCTATCCGATTGTCAACCTGAAGCCTTTCATGTTTCAGTCGAGCCGGTGGAATTGGGGCGCACCGAAAAATATTGAAGGCGCTTCGCTCGAAGAGGTACCTGCCGGCGTAACGGTTGTTGATGCTGCACATCCCATTTTCGAGGGACTTGACACGAACGCCGATATTCAACTGGCAAGCAATTCGAATCATGCCAGTTTCAGAATCCTGACGCCTCTGGATCCTGCGGGTTGGATTGGCGAGAATGCCGCCAATGTGGTTACTTTGGCAAAAGTACCCGATACTTCAACCAGTTATCCCGACGCTCCCGTTATTTTTGAATTGTCCGTAGGCTCGGTAATGGACGACGCCGGAAGCGGCGACCGTCCCGTCACCGGAGGCGTTACGGTTGCAGCGAAAAATATCTATATCGGTGTAAGCGAACAAACTGCCGGCTACCTGACAGCCGATTACCTGACCATCGTGAAAAATGCAGTAGATTACGTATCCGGTGAAGGAACAGGCATCGAACGTATGAATGACAACGGCAACAAAACCGTTTCCAAAGTACGCTATTTCGACTTGTTAGGCAGGGAAATACCACGGATTGCGAAAGGACTTATTATTGAAGTGACTACTTTTAGTGATGGGAGTATTAAGTCTCAGAAGAAGTTTGTGGCGGAGCGTTGAGGGGACATTTGTAAAATAGTTATTAAGTGGTTATATGTCGTTTGCCGGTAGGGCATTACGAGGTATAACCACTTTCTGATGACAGGGTGAGACAATTTGAAATGCACCCAATGATAAAACGATAAAAGGTGTTTTCGGTTATTGTTTTTTTTTGAGAAAAAAACTCAAAAAACATTACATCTCCATTGGTTGCATTAATATTTTGTGTATATTTGCAAAAAATTCTCAAATATCAATATTATGATTGTCGAATTTACTGTTGGAAATTTCCTTTCATTCAACGAAAAAAGGACACTTAGTTTTGAGGCGCGAGGTGGTGTCTCGGAACTGAAAGATAATTTTTTTGCTTTTGAAAAGCAAAGATTTCTGCGTTCTATTGTGCTTTATGGAGCCAATTCAAGTGGGAAAAGCAATCTTATTAAGGCATTAAGCAGAATGAAATCCTGTGTTATGTCTTCTGTGAAGTTAAACGAAACAGACGAGTTAAATTATACTCCATTTCTCTTGTCCTCCGTTTCTGAAAATCAGCCTACATTTTTTGAAATGGTGTTTGTATCTAAAAAACAACAATTTAGATATGGTTTTGAGTATATCGCAACAGAAATTATTAACGAATGGCTTTTTGAAATCAAAAAAACAAAGGAAATTCCGTTTTTTGTTAGAACAAATAAAGAGATTGCTGTTTCCGATAATTTCCAGGAAGGCAAAGGCAAGGAAGAAGCAACAAACAACAACAGGCTTTTTATTTCTTTGGTAGCACAATTAGGGGGAGCAATTTCAAAACAAATATTGGAGTGGTTTTCAAATTGTAATGTTATATCGGGAATGGATCACATGAAGTATATGGATTACACGATGAAAATGTTTTATAAACAATCATTAGGCTATTCGGAATCTTTGCAATTGTTTCAAGATTTAAAATTAGGTTTTAAAAATGTTGAAGTAATAGAATCCGAGTTTAATTCTGAAAAACATTTTCTAAAAGGTGTTTCTGAAGAAATAAAAGCAGAATTCATAAAGAAATTTTCAGGAAGACAAAGGATTGAACTTAAAATAGTTCATAATAAATATGATGATAAGGGAGAAATAAATGATACCATTTCTTGGTATAAAGATGAAAATGAGTCAGAAGGAACAAGAAAAATAATTGATTTATCCGGACCTCTTTTTGATACGTTATTGAAAGGGAAAATATTAATTGTTGATGAATTAGATGCTAAACTTCACCCTTTGATCACTATGCATATTATCAAACAATTCAATAACCCCGAAACGAATCCAAATAATGCTCAACTGCTTTTTGCGACACATGATACCAATCTTTTGAGTACGGATATTTTCCGACGAGATCAAGTTTGGTTTACCGAAAAGGATACTGTAGAGCAAACGGATTTATATTCGCTTGATGATTTTGTATTTACAGACGGTACAAAAGTTCGCAAAGATGCAAATTTGGAAAAAAATTATAT
>JAISXN010000093.1 GCA_031270525.1 Candidatus Symbiothrix sp.
TCCATAGGCAAATAAAAACCGTATCTTTCTATTCCGCGTTTATCGCCTAAAGCCTGAAATAAGGCTTCGCCCAAAGCGATTCCGGTATCTTCAATCGTATGATGTTCGTCCACTTCCAAATCGCCTTTCACATTGACGGTTAAGTCCATTCCGGAATGTTTTCCGATTTGTTCCAGTATATGGTCGAAAAAATGCAAGCCGGTCGATATATTGGTTTTTCCGTTTCCGTCCAAATTGATTTTCACATAAATATCCGTTTCTCTGGTTGTGCGTTGAACGACCGTGCAACGTTCTTTCGCAAAAAGAAATTCCGAAATTTTATCCCAGTCCGGTGTTGCCAAAGCGCAAAAAGGCTTTAAAGATTCGTTTTGCTCTAAAAGCGATTCGTCGTTGTATAAAATGGCATTGCACCCCAAGTTCTTCGCTAATTCCACATCCGTCAGGCGATCGCCGATGACGAAAGAATTTGTCAAATCATAATCTCCTGTCAGATATTCAGTTAGCATAGACGTTCCAGGTTTTCTTGTCGGCAGATTTTCTTCCGGCAAAGAGGGGTCGATAAATATCTTGTCGAAAGTAATTCCTTCGTTTTGAAATATATTCAACATTTTCTGCTGCACGGTTTCGAAATTTTCCAAAGGATTGGCAGGCGTCCCCAAACCATCCTGATTGCTCACGATAACCAGTTCGAAATCAAGTTTCTCACGGATAAAATACAGGTTTCGTATCACAGCCGACGTAAATGCCAACTGCTCCAACGTGTCGACCTGAAAAGTTTCCGGCGGTTCGACAATCAAAGTCCCGTCACGATCGATAAATAATACCCGTTTCATTCAGTGTTGATAATTTTTGTCCGCCCATTTGACCATGTAATTAGCCTCTTCGAGAGAGGTTTTTACAACCTTGTAACTCGGATTGCCATCATAACCTAAAACCTTATGGCATAATTCATACGTTACCAGCAAATGGTTTGTCATTTTACCGTCTTTTTGGGCGATAGCGTTCATGTAATCTTTAAAACCAAGTCGTTGACTTTTTTTCATGTTTTCACATGTGCCCAAGACTGCGTCAAGAGCTATCAATACGCCGGTCCATGCGGCATGTCCCGCTAACTTGACATACTTGGTATCTTCGTAATAATTACCTTCTTTTTTTGCTTTTTCCGAAAGCATTTGTTTTGCGTTTTGTAAGTAGCGCTCGGCTTCCCGTATGGGATGTACTTCTTTTTTCATTTTTGTTAAAATTATTTATTGATATTGGTTATTAGAAAATTCCTTTAAAGCGCCGATTAAAGCGCCATTTTCATCCGGAGTTCCGACCGTAATCCGCAGGCAATTGTCGCACAGCGGAATTTTATTGCGGTTACGGACGATAATACCTCTTTCCGTTAAAAACCGGTATGTTTTATCCGCATCTTTCACTTTGACTAAAAGGAAATTAGCATCCGAGTGATATATTTTTTCAACCATCGGTATGGATTTCAAAGCTTTCGTAAGCGGTTCGCGCTCTTTGAGAATCATTTCTATCCAAGCATTTTTCCGGTCGACGTAATTCAACTCGTTAATTATTTTGTTCTGAGTAAGCGTATTAACATTGTACGGATATTTCACTTTATTGAATAAGGCGATGATTTCTTCCGAAGCGAAAGCCAGTCCGCAACGCAAGGAAGCCAATCCCCATGCTTTGGAAAAAGTATGTAAAACAATGATATTCAAGTATTTATCCAAATCTTTCAGCCAAGTCGGTCCGGTCGAAAAATCAATATAGGCTTCATCAATAACAACAATTCCGTTGAAATTTTGCACGATTGTCAGTATTTCCTCGCGATTCATCGCGTTGCCCGAAGGATTGTTCGGCGAACAAAGGAAAATTACTTTCGTATGAATGTCCGTAGCAGCCAGCAGTTTGGAAGCATTTAACCGAAAGTTTTCTTCCAGTTGTACCGGCCGATATTCCACATTATTAATATCGGCAGCGACTTTGTACATCCCGTAAGTAGGTTCCATCGCCACGACATTATCCTCATTCGGTTCACAGAAAATCCTGAATACCAAATCAATAGCTTCATCGCTTCCATTGCCGGCCATTATTTGCGATGGACGCACATTTTTAATTTCGGCGATTTTTTCTTTCAGTGTACGTTGAAGAGGGTCGGGATAACGATTAAATTCCTGGTTATAAGGACTTTCATTTGCATCTAAGTGAACAGAAGCTATGCCCTGAAATTCGTCTCTCGCACATGAATAAGGTTTGAGATGATAGATATTTTTTCGAACCAAGAATTTCAAATTCATTGTTTATACCGTTTTAGGCGACAAAGATAACGAATATTTATTACATAAACTGAATTTTATTTAACTTTTCGCGCCTTGCCGTTAGAAGTTACTTCATTCTAAAACTTACTGCATTCCGGTGCGCAATCAACTGTTCATTTTCTGCCAAAACCTGAATAGTCGGTCCCAAATTCCGTATTCCTTCTTTTGAAATTTCCTGGAAAGTGATTTTTTTCATAAAACTATCCAGATTAACTCCGCTATACATACGTGCATAACCGTTGGTCGGCAAGGTATGATTGGTTCCGGAAGCATAATCGCCTGCACTTTCGGGCGTGTAATGTCCGAGAAAGACCGAACCTGCATTGGTAATCCGGCCGGCAATCTCCCGGTAATCTTTGGTTTCGATAATCAGATGTTCCGGAGCATACGCATTGGTCAGTTCGACGATTTCTTCGCGGGTGCGTAAAACGATAATCCGGCTGTGAGCCAGAGATTTCTCTGCCTGTTCTTTCCGCGGAAGTATATCCAGTTGGGCTTTGATTTCCGGTAAAACGGATTCCGCCAGTTCTTCGGAAGTCGTAAGCAGAATAACCTGACTGTCAACCCCGTGTTCAGCCTGAGAAAGCAAATCGGAAGCTATAAAAGCCGGATAAGCCGTTTCGTCGGCAATGACTTCTACCTCCGAGGGACCGGCCGGCATGTCGATGGCAACTTCTTTCAAACCAACCATTTGTTTGGCGGCTGTCACATATTGATTGCCCGGTCCGAATATTTTATAAACTTTGGGAACGCTTTCCGTACCATAGGCCATGGCGCCGATAGCTTGTACTCCGCCGATTTTGAAGATTTTATCCACGCCGGCCGTTTCTGCCGCAAAAATTATAGCCGGATGAATTTTCCCATCTCTGCCTGGCGGCGAACAAAGAACAATTTCCTTGCATCCGGCAATTTTTGCCGGAACGGCCAACATTAAAACCGTAGAAAACAAGGGCGCTGTTCCACAGGGAATGTACAAACCGACTTTTTCGACAGGCAAAGCTTTTTGCCAACAAACTACGCCAGGACTTGTTTCTATTTTCGGCAAATCCTGTTTTTGAGCCGAATGAAATTTTTCAATATTTGCTTTAGCACTTAGGATAGCTTGTTTTAGTTCTTTGGATACCAAACTATTGGCTTCTTTTTTTTCTGCATCGGAAAGGAGTAAACTTTCCAATTCCACATGGTCGAATTTTGCTTCATACGTTCGAACTGCCTCGTCCCCTCTTTGCCGGATGTCATCCAAAATTTCACTCACTACTCCCGATAAGCGGGTATCATCGAGGGCCGGACGGCGAATCAAGTCTTTCCACACGTCCCGGGGCGGATATTTAATTAACTGCATGGTTTTATAAAATCATTTTTTCAATCGGAATAACCAAAATACCTTCCGCTCCTAATTCTTTCAGTTTCCCGATAATTCCCCAAAAACGTTTTTCGTCGAGAACCGCATGTACTGAACTCCAGCCTTCCTGCGCCAGGGGCACAACCGTCGGACTGCGCATGCCGGGCAAAATATTGAATATTTCGGGTAAAGCATCGTTGGGCGCATTTAAGAGGATATACTTTTTATCCTCAGCCGTTTGAACCGCTTCAATTCTGAAAATCAGTTCCTTAAGTATCTTTTCTTTATCTCTGTTCAGCGATTTGTTACCGATCAATATCGCTTCGGAATATGTTACGATTTCCACTTCTTTCAATTGATTGCTCATCAAAGTACTTCCGGAACCGACTATATCAAAAATAGCGTCCGCCAAACCGATTCCGGGCGCAATTTCTACCGAACCGCTAATGGTGTGAATATCCGCTTTTATCGCATTTTTTTTCAGAAAATCAGACAAAATAGCAGGGTAGGAGGTCGCTATTTTTTTACCGTTGAACCAACTCAGGTTTTTATAATCTTCGCCTTTGGGAATCGCCAGAGAAAGATGGCATTTGCTAAATCCCAGCCGTTTAATGATTTCTGCATTTTTTTGCTTTTCCATAAATTCGTTTTCACCGATAATTCCGATATCGGCTACTCCGTCGGCTACTGCTTGCGGAATGTCGTCATCCCGCAAAAATAATAACTCAGCCGGAAAAGTTTTTGCCGGTATTAACA
>JAISXN010000096.1 GCA_031270525.1 Candidatus Symbiothrix sp.
ATGAAAGAAGAATGGGTTATATCTATCAAAAAACAATCTGAAAATCAAGATTCTGCATTTTTCTTTAAACAATGGGGAACTTGGGGCAGCGATGGTGTGAAAAGAAATAAGCACGAGAATGGAAAATTGATTAACGGAAAAATATATCAGGCTATGCCTGTTTAAACAGTAAATGATATGTGCAAAAGGCAGGATAAAAAAACAAACAATTTCTACTTCATCGGCATCGGCGGCATCGGCATGAGCAATCTCGCCCGCTATTTCCTCGCCAAAGGCAAAAAAATAGCCGGATACGACCGCGTCGAATCGGATTTGACAAGGCAATTAAGCAGAGAAGGCGCCGAAATTCATTATGAAGACAATGTCGATTTGATTCCGTCCGCATTCAAAGATAAAACGCAAACGTTGGTCGTTTGGACGCCCGCCGTCCCCAACGACCACTCCGAACTGACGTTTTTCCGCGAAAACGGTTTCGAACTCATGAAACGCGCACAAGTCCTGGGCGAAATCACCCGCACAACACGCGGATTGTGTGTCGCCGGCACACACGGCAAAACAACCGTTTCAAGCATGATTGCCCACCTCCTGAAACAGTCGAAAGTGGATTGCAACGCCTTCCTCGGTGGAATTCTGAAAAACTACAACAGCAACCTCCTGCTGTCCGACACGAGCGACCTGACGGTGATTGAAGCCGATGAATACGACCGCTCTTTCCACTGGTTAAGCCCCTATATGGCAGTAATCACCTCCGTTTCGCCCGACCATTTGGATATTTACGGAACCGAAGCCGCCTATAAAGAAAGTTTCAGTCACTTCGCCTCGCTAATCAAAGAAAATGGCGTTTTGCTGATAGAAGCAGGAGTCGATATCCCGCTTAACCTTAAAGCAGGAGTAAAAGTTTTCCGCTACGCGGAAGACCTTAAGCCACTTAGGAATCTTAAGACGGCTTTCCACGCCACAAACATCAAAATCACCAACGGCGAAATCACCTTCGACCTCGTCACCCCCGAAAGAACAATCCCCAACATTCAATTAGGCGTCCCGGTAAAAATCAACGTCCTCAACGGAGTAGCAGCCATGGCGATTGCCTGTTTGAACGGTGTTTCCGACGATGAACTGAGAGCCGGAATGGCCTCTTTCCAGGGAGCCAAACGCCGGTTTGATTTCCATATCAAACGCGATGATTTGGTGTTGATAGACGATTACGCCCATCACCCCGACGAACTGCGGGAAAGCATCACCTCCGTCCGGCTACTGTATCCGGACAAGAAGCTGACGGTTATTTTCCAACCGCATTTATATTCGCGCACCCGTGATTTTTACAAAGGATTCGCCGAATCGCTCTCTCTGGCCGACGAAGTAATTCTGATTCCGATTTATCCTGCACGCGAAGAACCGATTCCGGGCATTTCCTCCCAAACGATTCTGGACTGGGTGACAAGTCCCGAAAAACACTTGTTCGGCAAAGCGGAATTATTGGAACACATAAAGAAAAGCAGATACGAAGCGCTCCTGATTGCCGGCGCAGGCGACATTGAACTTTTGGTCGAACCTATAAAAAATATTTTAAATGTTTAAGAAAATACTGATTGTTTTATTTGCGGTTCTTCTATTCGGTTACATAGGATTTACTATGGTTTACCTGAATTTTTTCCACGTTTCCGAAGACCTGGTCTGTAAAAAAGTCGAGGTAGAAATAGCAAATACATTGGGGCAAAACTATATCTCCGGGAATGAAGTCGTTACTTTGATGAAAAACATGAATGTATTTCCGGTTGGGAAAAAATTAAGTAAAATCAGCGCCTCCGAAATCGAAGGAAAACTCGCAAACAATAAACTGATTAAAAAAGCGGAATGTTTCAAAACCGTAGGCGGAGACGTAAAAATAAAAGTTTACCAACGCATTCCGGTTATACGGATATTCTCGCAAAAAGGAAGCTATTACGTCGATAATGAGAGGAAAATAATGCCTGTCCCAAATAATTTTGCAGCGTACGTTCCGGTTGCCGTCGGAAATATCGACAACGAATATGCAGAAAAACAACTGTACGATTTTGCGAGCTTTTTACAGAAAGACAAATTTTGGAATTCCCAGATTACACAAATCTATGTAACCGCCAAACGAGATGTTATTTTAACCCCTATGGTTGGGAATCATCAAATTATTATGGGAAAAATAGAGGATTATAAAGAAAATTTAGATAAATTGCGAACGTTTTACGAAAAAGGATTGAATAAAATCGGGTGGAACAGGTATTCGACGATTAACCTGAAATATAAAAACCAGGTTGTTTGTACATTAACCGCCGCCGCCTTGAAAGCACGGAGTGAAATATCGGATTCGACTGAATAATAAATACATAAAGCATATAAATATGGAACAGTACATTGTTGCAATTGACCCGGGAACTTCAAAAATAGTTGCCATGATTGCCCGGAAAGAAGCCGGTGGGAAAATATCTATTTTACGCACCCAAAAGGCAGACTCGGAAAACTCAATCCGGAGAGGCTGCGTCTATAACGCAGAAGCTACCAGAGAAAAAATGGATTCTTTGATTCGTAGCTTAGATGAGGATTATGCCAAGCCTAAATTGCACGCTCCGATTGAGAGCGTATATGTAAGCATCGGAGGACAATCCTTGCATACGGAACGTTATAGCATTCGTAAACAAGTGGATAATGGAATGATTGACCAGTTGTTGTTGAACAGTATTGAGGAAGAAATCAAACAATACAAACCCGAATTGTATGAAGTATTGGAAATCCTTCCTCCCGAATACTATGTGGACGGACAATTAAACCCAAGTCCCAGAGGCACCACCGCTTCTTCTATCGAAGTGCGTTATCAACTGATAGTCGTGAGCAATCCCAATTTGAAGACCTTGATAAGAAAATCGATTCCGGAGAAAATAGAAATTGAGGGATATGTAGTCGCACCTTTGGCCACAGCAGCAGCCGTATTGGAAAAAAAAGAGAAAGAATTGGGTTGCGCTTTGGTTGAATTTGGCGCCGGAGTCACTTACGTTTCCATCTATAAAAGCGGTATTCTAAGGTATTTATTCACAATCCCTTTAGGTGGTTTAGTAATTACTAAAGATATTCGTTGCCTGAATGTTTCGGAAGAAGAAGCCGAAAATCTGAAAAAAAATTACGGCAGCGCTATCGCAGATTTTGAAGACATGAGAAAAATAACCATAGATGAAGGACTTAGCACTTCACGTGAAATCGAAGTCAGGAATTTAAATATAATTATCGAAGCGCGAGCCGATGAAATTCTGGAAAACGTAATCCATCAGATTCAGGAATCGGGATATGAAGATTCGCTGGGTTCGGGGATTGTTATTACCGGTGGCGGCGTGATGCTCCGCCATTTGGAAGAATCTTTCCGGAATAAAGTGAACAGGAACCTTCGTGTGGCGTATCCTACCGCTACCGGAATAAATCAACCGGCAGAGTATTCTACGATTATCGGTTTGTTAACCCTGGCGAAAAAGGAATCTGTGTATCCGGCAAAAGAAAACACCAATTTGCAGAAGTCTCTCCCGGAAAAAAATACTGTTAATGTTTCGGAAACATCAACCGGGCAAACCAAACTGCATCCTGGTGGAAAATCGTCTATAGGTAATAAAATTTCAAAAAAATTCACTCATTTAATGAATGATTTGTTTGACATAGAAAATGATAACATCGAAAATAAATAAAGATTATGGAAGAAAACAGGATAAAACCGGAAGACGAATTATTACAATTTGATTTTCCGAGAGAAATACCGTCCATCATTAAAGTATTGGGCGTTGGCGGCGGCGGCGGAAATGCCGTCACACACATGTACCGTGAAGGCGGTATCCGCGATGTATCTTTCGTTTTATGCAACACCGACAACCAAGCCATGTTGAGAAGCGAAGTGCCTATCAAAATGCAGTTAGGCAAACAGGCAACCGAAGGTCTGGGCGCCGGAGGAAAACCCGAAATGGGACGGAAAGCCGCCGAAGAAAGCATTGCCGATTTGGAACAATTACTGAGCGACGGAACCAAAATGGTATTTGTTACAGCCGGCATGGGCGGTGGAACCGGTACGGGCGCGGCTCCCATTGTAGCAGGCGTTGCCAAGAAAATGAACATATTGACGGTGGGAATTGTCACCATACCCTTCCTGTTTGAAGGCGTGAAAAAAATCATACAAGCCCTGAAAGGCGTTGAAGAAATCAGACAAAACGTCGACGCTTTGCTGGTAATTAACAACGAACGTCTGCGCGACGTTTACTTCGACCTCGACATTCCGAACGCTTTCAAAAAGGCCGACGATACTTTAACAATTGCCGCTAAAAGTATTTCGGAAATCATCACCGTAGCCGGTTATATCAACCTGGACTTCGCCGACGTTAATACCATTCTCCGCGACGGCGGCGTCGCCATTATGAGTAACGGACTGGGCCGGGGCGAAAACCGCGTTTCGACAGCAATAAATAATGCCTTACATTCTCCCTTATTGAACAATAATGACGTATTCAAGGCGAAGAAAATCCTGCTGAACATCACATTCGGCGCCGTCCAACCTTTAATGATGGAAGAAATGAACGAAGTTCACGATTTCATGGGAAAATTCAATTCCGATATTGAAGTAATCTGGGGTACAGCTTCCGACCCGGAATTGGAAGACAGCATCAAAATAACCATTTTGGCAACCGGTTTCGGCATCGAAGACGTTGTTCCTCTCACCGAAATCCAGGACGGAAGAAGAAAGGCGCTCGAAGATTCCAAAATCATCTGGGAAGCGCAAGAACTACCGCAATATCCCGAAGAAGAAGAATGGGTCCGCTATCTGTTGAAAAAATACTACGGAGAAGACGTTTCCATAGACAGGATTAAAACAAACCGTCCCAAACCGTTTATCTTCAATTCCAACAATATGGATGATAACGAAATCATCGAAGCGCTAATCACTTATCCGGCTTACAACCGCAATCCGCAATTGATGCTCAACATTGCCCGGAAAGCGGAAGCCCGAAGAACAGCTAATTAATTGAAAATTATATACATTATGTCACTATTTGATACAATCAGCAACGACATCAAATCCGCCATGCTGGCGAAAGACAGAATCCGTCTGGACGCATTGCGCGGAGTGAAGAAAGAATTTTTGGAAGCCAAAACCGCCAAAGGTGCGGACGGCGAACTGAGTGATGAAACAGCAGTGAAAATCCTGCAAAAAATGATAAAGCAACGCAAAGACAGCGCTGCTATTTATCAGGAACAGAACCGCCCGGAACTGGCCGAAAAAGAATTGGCCGAATCCGGCGTTATCGAAGAATATCTGCCGAAACAAATGTCGCCCGAAGAGCTGGAAAATGCACTCAGGGAAATTATAGCCCAAGTAGGAGCCACTTCCGCCAAAGACATGGGTAAAGTAATGGGCGTGGCAACGAAAGCATTGGCAGGAAAAACCGAAGGACGTTTAATTTCGGAGGCAGTGAAGCGCTTGTTGAATTG
>JAISXN010000151.1 GCA_031270525.1 Candidatus Symbiothrix sp.
CGTGCCTTCGGGCGTTATTGCCAATTGAAAATTTTTATTCGAATGAAATAGAGTCACCATTTGTTCGGAAATAGATGATTTTTTCTTCCTGTCCACCGGAATACCGCCCAAAGATTTGAAAATCAAATTCATCGGAAAGAAAAACCAGTCTTTTTTTATTAAAAAACGAATCGTTCCTCCAATGGATTTGTAAAAAATGATTCCAATAATAAAATCCCAATTACTTGTATGTGGAGCTACACAAAATACACATTTTGAAGGAATTTCTTCGTTCAACACCGATTTCCACCCAATTAACCGGAAAAGGAAAGAAAACAACTTTTTCATCATTAATATATAGTAAATTTTAATACAAAACTACAAAACAAATGAATAAGATTATAGTTTTTTATAGTAAATTTTGGTACAAAACTACAAAACAAATAAATAAGATTGTTGTTTTTTAGATATTTTAGTTAAAAAAACCGTATATTTGCACCCGGAATTAGTAAGATAAAAAGATTATATGACAAAAACGAAGCAGATAACTCCGGATTACATCTTTGAATCCGGGTGGGAAGTTTGTAACAAGGTGGGTGGAATATATACTGTTTTATCTACACGTGCAAAAACGCTCTGCGAAAAATGGAAAGACAATTTGATTTTTATAGGTCCTGATTTATGGGAAAATATTGATAACCGGGATTTCATAGAATATAAAACGTTGTTGAAAGGCTGGCGGAATCAAGCCGGAAAAGAAGGTTTGAAAGTAAGAGTAGGTCGTTGGAATATACCAGGCAAACCAATTGCCGTTCTGGTTGATTTTCAGCCGTATTTTAATATTAAGAGTGAAATTTATTACCGGATGTGGAGCAAATTCGGGGTTGATTCGTTGCCGGCCTATGGCGATTACGACGAATCGTGTATGTTTGCCTACGCTACGGGATTGGTTATTGAGAGCCTTTACCGCTATTTGAAGTTGGAAGACAAAAAGGTAATTGCTCATCTGAACGAGTGGATGTTGGGAATGGCCGTGTTGTATTTAAAGGACAAAGTTCCGGCGATAGGAACGGTTTTTACGACCCACGCTACGTCTATCGGACGGTCTATTTGCGGAAATAACAAGCCTTTATACGATTATTTTGAACAATACGACGGCGATCAAATGGCAAAAGAACTGAATATGGAAGCCAAACATTCGCTTGAAAAACAGGCTGCTTCCCATGCCGATTGTTTTACAACCGTCAGCCGGCTGACAGCGGAGGAATGCCGGCAATTACTGGGCAAATATCCCGATGTTGTAACGCCCAACGGATTTGAATTTGATTTTGTACCCGAAGGAGAAGAATTTGATAAAAAACGAGCGGAGGCTCGCAGATTGCTGATTGACGTCGCGTCGCGTTTGTGTGGAGAACCGGTTGCGGAAGATGCTTTATTGCTGGCAATTAGCGGAAGATACGAATACAAGAACAAAGGAATCGATGTTTTCATTGAAGCAATGAACCGGGTACGCGAGCTTAATCCCGAAAAACAAATTATTGCCTGGATATTGGTTCCCGCCTGGATTTGCGGACCGAGAACTGAATTGCTGTCGCGTATGAGACAGAAGACTTTACCGCAATTTCCCATGAGCGACCCATATTACACGCATCAGTTGAATATGCCTGAAAACGATAAGGTCTGCGAATATCTCCGTTTTCTGGATTTTCTTAATCAACAGGAGCACAAAACGAAAATCGTATTCGTACCTTCTTATTTGAATGGAAACGACGAAATTTTCAATGTGCCGTATTACGATTTGTTGATTGGACTGGATTTAACGGTTTTTCCTTCGTATTATGAACCTTGGGGTTACACTCCGCTCGAAAGCATTGCTTTTGGCGTTCCGACCATCACGACCAATCTGGCGGGATTCGGATTATGGGCAAAAGAGTCAGGTGTTTCCGGCAACCGGCTGACCGAAGGCGTTGAAGTAATCGAACGCACTGATAGTAACTATTTTGAAGTCGCCGAAAAGATAAAAAACAGCATTATAAATTATTCTAAATTAGATAGTAGAGAAATTTCAAAAACAAAATTATTAGCCCAAGCGTTATCAAGGAAAGCTTCCTGGACACATTTTATAAAATATTATTATGAAGCGTACGATAAGGCTTTGAGAGTATGAGCAAAAGTATTTATTGAACATTAATGATATGAAACGAAGCGTGATTTTTGTTAAATCATCCAAGTCCATGAAAATAAAGATCATGCGAGTTCCATACGGTCATTAAAAAAAACAAATTATTCACGTATGAAAATTAAAGCAAATTATGCGAATGAACCTTTTTGGAAAGAAAGTAATGTTCATTCCAAAATGCCCAAGGAATTGAAAACCCTGGATGAAATCGCCCATAACCTTTGGTGGGTCTGGAATTATGAAGCAACGGAACTTTTTTCCAAAATTGATAAGGAATTGTGGAGCAGTACGGAAGGAAATCCGGTCCTGATGTTAAAAATATTATCTTACAAGCGTTTGGAAGAAATTGCCAATGATGAGGCTTTGATGTTGATGATTCATAAAGTCTATGAAAAATTTCGTGCATACATGGACGAACCGAAAAAAACGGATATTCCGTCAATTGCTTATTTCAGCATGGAGTACGGTTTGGCTAACATCCTGAAAATTTATTCCGGCGGCTTGGGCGTATTAGCCGGCGACTATATCAAAGAAGCCAGCGATATGAATGTCGATTTGACTGCCGTCGGCTTTTTGTACCGTTACGGTTATTTCAGTCAGTCTTTGTCGATGGACGGACAACAAATTGCAAATTACGAGCCGCAACGCTTCGAACAGTTACCGATTCAACCGGTTTTGGACGAAGCAGGTTTACCTTTGGCGCTCGAAATTCCCTACAATAATTTTAACGTCTGGTGCAATGTCTGGTACGTGAATGTCGGTCGGATTAAACTTTACCTTATGGATACGGATGTGGATTTGAACAGCGAATGGGACCGTGCCATCACCGCCCAATTGTACGGAGGCGATAACGAAAACCGGCTCAAACAGGAATATTTACTGGGAATCGGAGGTATTCAGCTTTTGAATCGTTTGGGTATCCGGAAACAAATTTACCACTGCAACGAAGGACATGCCACTTTGATTAATGTACAACGTTTGGTTGATTACATCCAAAACGCACATTTGAGTTTTAATGAAGCGGTGGAAGTCGTAAGAGCTTCCGCTTTATATACTTGTCACACGCCTGTTCCGGCAGGACACGATTATTTTGAAGAACCTCTGTTCAACAAATACATGAGCCAATTCCCCGAAAAACTCGGAATTTCGTGGCAGGACTTTATGGATATGGGACGCGCCGATCCGGGTTCGAACGAAAAATTTTCAATGAGCGTTTTTGCTTTGAATACTTGTCAGGAAGCCAATGGCGTGAGTTATTTGCACGGAGAAGTTTCGAAGAAAATGTTCGCGCCGGTTTGGAAAGGCTATTTCCCTTGCGAAATGCACGTGGGATACGTAACCAACGGCGTTCACATGCCAACTTGGGCTGCTTCGGAATGGCGCAAGTTTTACGAAAAGAATTTAGGCGCCGGTTTGTATAAAGACCAATCCAATCCCGAAATCTGGGAAAAAATCTATCAAGCCGAAGACGAAGAAATCTGGGAAGTACGCAAAACGCTGAAAAATCGTTTGGTAAGACACATCAAGGAATCGTTCAAAGACAATTGGTTGAAAAATCAGGGAGACCCGTCCAAAGTGGTATCCGTTCTCGAGAAAATCAATCCGAATGCTTTGCTGATCGGTTTCGGACGCCGTTTTGCCACTTACAAGCGCGCTCATCTTTTGTTCACCGATTTGGAACGTTTGGAGAGGATTGTGAATAATCCCAGCTATCCCGTACAAATTATTTATACAGGGAAAGCGCATCCGGCTGATGGCGGCGGACAAGGTTTGATTAAGAAAATTATGGAAATATCACGCCGTCCCGAATTTCTCGGAAAAATTATTTTCCTTGAAAATTACGATATGCGCCTGGCAAAACGATTGATTTCCGGCGTGGACATTTGGCTGAATACGCCGACTCGTCCTTTGGAAGCGTCGGGAACTTCGGGCGAAAAGGCGGAAATGAACGGCGTATTGAATTTTTCGGTGTTAGACGGCTGGTGGTACGAAGGTTACCGCGAAGGCGCCGGTTGGGCGTTGACGGAAAAACGAACTTACGACAACCAACAATTCCAGGATGAGTTGGA
>JAISXN010000015.1 GCA_031270525.1 Candidatus Symbiothrix sp.
TCGATTCGAAGTTCCCGAACGAGGATTACCAACGCTTGCTCGACGCTTACGAAAATATTGCCGGCCTCAATCCTAAAGAAGTGGAACTTATTTCCAAACAATTTGAAAATTCGGTGAAAAAAAATGCCAAAGACATTCGCGATAAATATATCAATCCGCCTGTAACCACTGATTTTGCCATCATGTTCGTTCCGACGGAAGGACTTTATGCGGAAATTCTCCGGCGTACGGGACTGTTTGAAACTTTGCAGCGCGATTTCAAAATTACGGTAGTCGGCCCTACGAATTTAGTTGCTTTTCTGAGTAGTTTGCAAATGGGCTTCAAAACGTTAGTCATTGAAAAACGTTCCAGTGAAGTTTGGGAAATCTTGGGCGCCGTGAAAACCGAATTCAGCAATTTCGGCGTCGTCCTGGAAAGAACCAAGAAAAAATTACAGGAAGCCACCAATGTAATTGATAAAGCCGGTATCCGTTCCAGAGCCATTGAGCGCAAGTTGCGAACCGTTCAAGAATTGCCCCAGCAGCAGACTATCGAATTGCTTGGGGAAGCTATTGAAATTGAGGAGGATAACCGGCAAGAAATCGAAGAATAGCATCACCTGACTTTTTACCTCGGTTTCAGGGAAGCGTAAAGGTAATCAACAAAGAGAGGCTGAACATCGTTCAACCTCTCTTTTGAAAACTACTTTATTAAAGTCTGTCTTTTATTTCAGCGGCGCAAATGTCGCGGCGTTTTTCAACTCCTTGAAATTTGTTTTTTTCTGAATGACAAAGTTGCCTTTTGCGCATTTTTCTGCTTTTGGGATGGATACCCTTTGCAGAGCTTTGTTTACTACCGGCATATCCGAACTTCCCACCGGCGCTTTCGAAGCTACTTTGGCAGACGCTTTCGAAGCTACTTTGGCAGACGCTTTCGGAGTGAAAGTGAGATTATAATAGCCGTCAACGTAACCACCTGCCGCTTCACTTTCGAGTAGATAACCGTCCGCTTCCGATGTTGCCGTCATTATCAGATTACCGCTTATATTGAAATTAAAATCCATAGCAGCAGTTTCACTGACACTTCCTTCGGGAGTAGTAGTATATAAGGTTATATCATACGGTCCATAATCAGCCAATTTTTGCGGTGCGATAGACAATGTACTTGTCGCCGGATCGAATGTAGCCTCTACTTCTGCAGCAAAATCAATTCCTGTGATTATAAAGGTGTTTTCCGATGCGCCGGCGGCAATCGTAACGTCCATATCGGCATCGGGCTCATTGCTCCACTGACTGTGTCCTGTCAGTTTGTAATTACCGTAGAAATCTCCGATTGCATACGCAACAGGGTCTTTTGAATAATAGAACATTTCCGTAAACTCTCCGACCGACGTACCGTCTTCGTAATGGAAATTCAAACCCAAAGTGTAAATGTTGACGCCTTTAGCCGTTGTTACTACGCTTGATTCGATATTTTCACTTTGAGAAACATACAAGGGTTTCTTAAATGTTGTTCCCGCAGGTTGATTTTCGGGAATGGTTACCGTTTCACCATCGTAATAGAATGCCAGGCCGTAGCCATCCGTATACAAATCGGCCAGGTAATACAGGTTTTTGTATTGGCTTGCTTCATTTGCGACGTCCAAATCAACGGCTTTGGACAAAGATTGATCCCAAGTACTGTTGTAGTAAGCCGCAGATGTAAAGGCGCTTAGCGCTCCCGGAATTTCTTCGTAAGCCAGTTCGTTGAAATTGGACAGCTTGGGTTCGGGTAATTCGCCTTTGTAGCCTTCTTTCCAAACAAAAGTTTCTTTAATGTTAGCCCAACCACTATAACTGCTGCCGTTTACATAAACAAAATGAGCGACAACAGTAAATTCATTGGCCGTATTCGTAAATGAATTTCCCGCAAAACCATACATCATAATGGGGTTTCCATTGCTTGCCGGTTCGCCGATTTCCTGCAAACTCGTAAATCCCAGTGCATTGTAATTTTCATCTAAAGTAAATTCAAGATGATAGCCCGGTTCGGGACAATAAGCCGGCTCCAGAATATAATACGGGCTGACTAACCTGTACTTGTTCGGAACAGTCAAACTGTGTTCAATGAGTACATCTCCGGTAGTTCCCGCCCAACCTGATGTCATTTCGGCGACTCCGGCAGCTTCCCACATAACCGGCAGATTAATAGATTTAACATCTGCACTGACTACCAAACCGTCTTTGGTAAGCACAAAGGCTTTAAAATAATGGACTTTACCCTGTGCTATTTTGTATTCATCCAATACTAACACTACTTCGTTGTTTGCCAATGTATCCATTTCTACCGAAACAGCGCTATAAGTTAAAAAACTTTCGGTCAAAGAATAAATAAATCCTTGATCGTAAATTTCACTTTGTCCACCGTCGGTAATTGTGGCGTGCAACGAAATAGCGTCATCGGTTACTTTTTCCAAAGCATCGAATTTCAGGGTGGATAGCGTAAGCGCCCCTTCGGGATTATAATCATAATCTGCTTTTTCCAATTCATCGCTACACGAAGTAAACGCGATACCGAATGCGCTGAGCAGCAACGCCATTGTCAATAATATTTTATTATTTTTCATATTCCTGTTATTTTAAGTTTGATTTATGAAAATTGCCTTACGGATTCCTGTCCGTGATGAGCGGATTTTCATTTAATTCGGTAAGAGGTATCTGATACGTCCAATCAACCAAATATTTTTTTAAGGATTCAGAGGTGCCTTCAGTATGCAGGACAATCAGTTTCACCCGATGATTGGAACCGGAATACGCTCTATTCACATCTTTGCCCAAACGTTTGAAATCGAAAAAATTAAATCCTTCTCCCCAAAGCTCAATGCGGCGTTGCACGAAAACATCGTCCACAGTAACGGATGTTTTATGCCATTTAGGATCGCGTTTTGCCATCAATTTGCCCAATGCGGCGGCTGCTGCGCCCGCGTCTCCCAAATGTGCCAGGGCTTCCGCTTCTATCAGCACTATTTCTTCCACGCGCATATACACATAATCCATTGTCCAGTCGCCTTTGTCGCCGAATTTCAGGCTTGCGTGAGGCTGATCTTGTGCCCTGTCAAATTCTCCTTTGGCGTTTGGAACACCTGCTTCATCGTTGAACAACTGTTTGCGTTCATCACTCTTTGAAATCTGGTCGTAAAGGGCTTTGTCTATCAGGCGAGGGGCGTAGCCTAAACCTGCATATCCGGGGGCGATATTCGAAATCATCGAAAACCACGAAGCATAGGTCGTTTGCGTTTCCGTTGTATGGTCGAATCCCCACATCCAACCGGAATTTTCAATATCATAAAATCCGTCGTGTAATTTTTCGGGATTCATCACGCCGAGATTGCTTTGTGCAGCCAATGTTTGCGCATTGACAGATGCACTGACTGCTTTTTGCCATTCGCCGGCAAGAAGATAATAGCGTGCGAGGAAACCGGTTGCCACTGCTTGATTAATATAGATTTTTTTCTCACGGGTGTAGCCTTTCAACAGGGTAACTGCACGGGTGAGGTCGCTTTCAATTTGTTCATGTACACGTTTTACTGTGTTTCTGCCGTTGAGTTCGGCCTTGTTTTCGACCTGTTCGCTATCGGCGAATTTCAAAGGCACTCCGGGTAAATCCAAAATAGCTTGATTACCGGTTGCCGACTGTTGATAGAGTTGAATCAGATAGTAATAAGCCAGTCCGCGAACGGCCAGGGCTTGTCCTAATCCGGCGCGGGCGACAACATTGCTTTCTGCAGGTTCTTCGGAAAACAGGTTAATGATCGAATTTGCTTTAGCGATCATGGTGTAAAGCGTACCCCAATGCGAACGAGTGCGGCGATAATTGAACATGCGGTTATCCCATTCGTAATCGTAATTGAACCAGTGGGATGCCTGCTGCACCATATCCTGTCCCGTCATATCAGCGGTGTGCAGAATAGATGCAAATGTGAAAATATCATGCGAAGAGGTTTCATACGAAAATCCCCCAACCATATAAGAGTAGATACCGTTCACTAAACTGTTTACGGCTGCATCGGGACTTTCTTCGAGCAAACGGTCAACAGCTTTGGCATCCAAACCGGAATGATATTCCTGTTCGAAAAAATCATCCCCGCAAGCTGTCGTCATAACAGCCGCAATTAAAATTATTATATTTCTTAATGTTTTCATAATCTAAATTATTTTTTACTTGATTTACATTAAAAACTGAGTTGAACACCGAACGACACTGTACGGAGAGGCGAATACGCATAGCTCACCACGCCGGTGAAAGATTGGCGTACATCCAAGCCTTTGCGTTGTGAAGCGTACCATACATTGTCGGCAACACCATAGATACGAAGTTTCTCAATTTTAACTTTCTTCAACCATTTTTTCGGGAAAGAGTAACCCAAAGTAATGTTGCGGATGCTGAAATAAGAAGCATCTGTGAGCCAACGGTCGGATGAGCCGTTTTGGTCCCTGTCTTCATATAGTAACGCCGGTACATCGGTTTCAGGATTTTCCGGCGTCCAACGCTTGAACATATCCTTGTGGAAATTTTCGCCTTTATCGCCGGCATTCATCAATGTCTGATACACATCATCCATTATATGTCCGCCCAACTGGTAGGCTGTCTGAACCGAGAAGTCAAGTCCCACATATTCCAAAGTAGTACCAACACCACCGTACAAGTCGGGAATCGGCGATTTTCCGGTTTCCCTTAAAGTCGCATTGCTCTGAATGGCGGTAGGATCTTTTTCTTCCCATACCGGGAGTCCGTTTTCATAAACGACATTTCCGGCATCATCCAGCTTCTTTTCATAAACGCCATACAAAGCCCTGCCTGTTGTTTTATCTACACCTTTGTATTCATAAGTGTAATAATCGTAGATGCTTCCACCAACTTTCCGCCAATAACTGCCGGATTGATAACCGCCATCTTCGGCGATTAAGTCGGCTTTGTCGGAAGGCAAACGTGTAAGTTCGTTTTTATAATGCGTAGCGTTGAGGTTTAGATTCCATCTCAAATCATTGGTTTTAATGATGTCTATACCCAATTCGACTTCAAAACCGGTATTCCTCATATCAATGTCATTGACATAAATCGAACTCGGCAAACCTTCGCTAACAGCTAATGGTTTTGCATATAACAAATCTTTGGTATCTTTGATAAAGAAATCGGTGTTCAAAACGATCCGGTTTTCCCATGCTTCCAATTCTATTCCGACATTGAAGTTTGCGCTCTTTTCCCACGTCAAATCGGGATTTCCACGAAACGATAACGCAGTAGCAGGTTCTCCGTCGATACGGGAGACCGAATACAGGTTTTGATAGGCGTACCAGGTGCCGATGTTATCATTACCTTGCGTTCCGTAACTGGTTTTCAATTTTAATCCGTTAATAAAATCAACATCTTCGAAAAACGATTCGTTGGAAATTCGCCACGAAGCGCCTGCCGCCCAGAAATTGCCCCAACGGTTGTCTTTATGGAAACGCGACGAACCGTCTCTACGCAAACTTCCGGTCAGGTAATAACGGTCGTTGAAGTTATAATCCAATTTGCCCACAAAACCTTCAAGTACATAGCTTTCTTCGGCGGAAGTCAAATCTTCATAACGAGCCGCATTTGAAAATTCGGGATTGGTCGGATCTACGAAATTAGTCATGTGCCCGTAGAGCGACTTCACATTGTCCGATTTAGTTTCGTGTACCAGCAAGGCGTCAAAATTGTGATTGCCATAGCTCTTTTTGTAATTCAATATCTGGTTTATATTCATTGCGTAATAACGGTTCGTCGTTTTTTCTCCCCGTCCGCCCACGTTGGCCGCATCGCCGCCGATTGGCGTTGCAAACTCGGTACTTACCGTATTAAATACGTCGTAAGCAGCATTGACCGTAAATGTAAAATCTTTCAGGAATTTTACTTCAAGAGCGCCCCTTGCAGTCAGGTTATCAACCACTATACTATTTATATTCGCTTCAATCGTTGCCACCGGATTTTGTTCGGATGCATACGGACGTGCATTTTCAGTACCAAAATCGTAACGTTTATTCCCTTGATTATCCAACAGGGGATCACCCGTTGTCTGGTCATAAAGGTAGATCGGATAAATCGGGGCGATTTGCTGTCCGAACATAAAAATATTACTGTAATTGGTATTGCTGGCAGCGACATTGTTTGTCGATGCGTTGGTGTAACCGATAGTTCCGTTCACTTTGAAGAAATCTCCGATTCTTTGTTCTGCTTTTAACAAAGCGGCTAAGCGTTTGAAATTCGAATCAACGACATATCCGCTGTCATCAAGATAAGAAAGCGAGGTGTAGATGTTGGAATTTTCCGTGCCTTGCGAAATATTTATGTTGTATTCCTGACGCAAACCGGCGCGGAAAGGATCCGTGAGCCAATTGTCGTTCCATTTGCGGGTAGTGGCATTGGGATTCAATTTTCCGCTTGCAGGATTAATTAATTCCGCATTGGGAATATCTTTATAAACATTGTACTTCAAAATGCCGATAAGTTCCGTACTTGCAGCCGCATTGGATTCGAGATAACTCATATTGTTATCGTACAGATTTTTATTACGCAACGATTCCCAAAACATTTCGTAATATTCGTTCGGATTGGTAATTACATCATAGGTGGAAATACCGCGGGTGTTGTAACCTGCCCGTGCATCAAAATTCACGACGGTTTTTCCTGATTTACCTCTTTTGGTGGTAACAATAATCACCCCGTTGGAACCGCGAGCGCCGTATAACGAATTGGCTGCTGCATCTTTCAATATCGTACAAGATTCAATATCATAAGTAGATATTGAATTTAACGAACCTTCGTAAGGAACACCGTCGAGGATAATCAACGGGCTGCGACTTGCGCTGATAGAACCTAAACCACGGATGACGATCGAGGCGCCTGCACCCGGTTGACCCGAACCCGATGTGGTTTGCACGCCGGCAACCGCACCTTCTAACGATTTACTCAAATTGGAACTTTGTACTTTTTCCAATTTTTC
>JAISXN010000039.1 GCA_031270525.1 Candidatus Symbiothrix sp.
TTGCAAGAATTTCCGGGAAAGTAAACGCGACATGGCGTTCAACACTTCTTTGTTCGGATAGTCGAAATTATAATCGTTGGTGGTACCTTCGCGCAAAGTGAGAAAACCGTTTTGATACAAAAATCCTTCCGGCGGCGCAGAATCCATTTCTCCCGGATTATTGACAAAATCTTCCGAAACAGGATAATTGTGAAATTGCTCAACCGTCAAATTTTTGCCTTTCAAATATTTGGCAATCATTGTACTCGTGCCACTGTCAAACCAATAGTTCTTGAAACGTTTATCTCTAAAAAACCTTAATGTTGAATAGGGATTATACAGCCTCACTTCGCCGTTAAAGGAAAAACCGTCGTAAAAATCTTCCATTTTTTCGACTAATTCATCCTTTGTAATTTGCATTTTTTCGGCGGTAAGTTCGAGGTAGTCGGGGAAGTTTTGCAACAGTTCATCATGCGTAATGCCGCACATGGCTGCGTATTCGTCATCCATTGAAATGTCGGTCAGATTGTTGAGCTTCGAAAATACGCCAAGTCTTGCAAATTTTGAAATTCCGGTCAGCAATACGAAACGCAGATATTCGTCATTGGCTTTCACGCGCACATAAAAATTTGCCAGCGTTTCACGCACCTTATCTGCCATTTCGAGATCATCGACAAAATCGATATACGGCTTGTCGTATTCGTCAATCAGTATGACAACTTTTTCTTTGTACTTATTTGATGTCCTGATAATTAATTCCTGAAATAAATCGCCGGGAACATTGACGTCCGAAAGTTCCACATCTAATTTTCGCGCTTCTTCCCTCAACAGCAGTACAATAGAATTTCGTAAAATTTCCAGACCCAAATCGGTTGTTACCGCATTCATACTTAAGCGGATAACCGGATATTTCACAAAATCGGGGCGATTCATCCACGCTTCGGCATACAAGCCTTTGAAAAGTTCTTTTTTACCCAAGAACATGGCTTCAAGCGTTGTGAGCGTCAATGATTTTCCAAACCGGCGCGGACGGGCAAAAAAATATACTTTCCCGCTTTCGATTAAGTTTACCAACATTCGTGTTTTATCTACATAAATGTAGTCATCTTTAATGATTTCTTCAAAAGTTTGAATGCCGGCCGGCAATTTTTTAAGTCGCTTTTCCATATCCGTTTTTTTTTGCAAATATACGGATTTTTCGTGAAATACAATTCGAAATGCGTACTTCAGAAACTTAGTGATTGATACCTTTTCAATGCCTCCACATAATAATAATCGGCATACGTGAGCGGAACGTCGATTTCCGTCATTGCCGGAATATTTCCTGCGGAATGTTTCAAAATAAATCCGCCGTTGGTGCCGGAACTTGCCGTATATTGAGAAGATGAAAGCGTTTGTAATATGCTTTCGGCGCTATTTCGGTATTGTTTCGATAATTCGTCCGGTACATATTGTGACAGTTCGAGCAAGCCGGAGGCATTGATGGCCGCTGCCGAAGCGTCGCGCAAGGTATTCGGGATACCGGGAGCATCGTAATCCCAATAAGGAATCAAATCTTCCGGCATATTCGGGTGATTCAACTGAAATTCGGCGATTTTGATTGCCTGATTCAGATACTTAGAGTCTTTTGTGAAGCGATATGTCATCGTATAGCCGTATAATCCCCATGCTTGTCCTCGTGCCCAGACGGAATGTTCGGAACAGCCCTGTCCGCTGATGTAATGATTGATTGCGCCGGTTTCCGGATTGTAATTCAGGGCATGGTACAGGCTGTTGTCCGGACGGAAATGATTTTTCAACGTCGTGTTGGCATGAGAGACGGCGATGTGGTGATACGTACTGTCGCCCGTTGCCTGCGTAGCCCAAAACAGCAATTCCAGATTCATCATGTTGTCTATAATTACGACAAACTCCTCCGGTTTGCGGTTGTGCGATTTGATACAACCTACTTTCGGATTGAAGCGTGTGATCAGGGAATTGGCGCTTTGAATCAATATATCCCTGTATTCCGGACGCGGGTTGATACGATAAGCGTTTCCATAGCTGCAATACATCATAAAGCCGATGTCGTGCGTTTCCGTATTGTACTGTTCTTTTTCGAGCAGGGCGAGCATCCGTTGGGCTTCTTCCAGCAGTTCCGGTTTTCCGGTGGCTTCGTAGAGATAGAATAAAGTTCCGGGATAAAAGCCGCTGCACCACCAGTCGGAAGCGCTTGTTTGAAGGCGGTCGAGGTATGGATTGTACGTTTTGGGAAACCGGTCGCGTTCGACGAGCAGGGATTTCATACAGGCATATTGCGACGCGGCGTTTTCCATTGCGGTGGATACGTCTAACAGCTTGTCCGTCTTTGCACAAGCACAAAAAACGGACAAGCATATTAACAGGAATCCTTTACTTATATGATTCATGAGGTATTATTTAACTATTCTCTTTGTCTGTACTCCATTTTCCGTTACAATTTTTACTAAATAGATTCCTTTCACCCAATCGGAAGTGGATAAAGTATAGTGACCGGCATTGACCGGATATTTTGCCAGTACGCTCCCATTTAAATTCAATATGGAAACCGATTCGATAAGCGATTCGGATTGGATATTCAATACATCCTTCACGGGGTTCGGATAACTTGTAAGACGGACGATATCCAATTTCCGGATACTCGTGCCGCCTGCCTCTGTTCCCCACAGTTCTATTTCCGAAACTTCATAATGATTTCTACCGTTACGTCCTCTGAAAAACAATTTTACAAACTGAGCTTCGTAAGGGAAATGAATCTTCGTATTATAAGGACTCGGTCTTTCCGGATAGTCTTTGTCGATAACATTCTCGTTTTCTGCAAAATCGGAGAAGTCCGTATGATTGATGGAATAGATACAATTAGGATTGCTTGATGTGTTGGGAGAGGGATATCCGGTGTAGGTACCGTCGATGTCGAACACAACGTCCCACGGGGCGGAAGCATAATTGTTATGCCATTTAACAATCACTTTGTGGATTTCGTACACCTTGTCCAACTCTATTTCTATATCTTTCTTGAAATTGTCCGCCAGACTTTCCCACCAGGTGTTTACATCGCCGTCTACGACATTGTTGCCCACATTTTCACCTACTTCATCACAGGGCCAGACAGTAGCGCCGTTCAGTGATACATTTACCTGTTGTGCTGAGGAATAACCTGCAATAAGCAATAAACATGGAAAAAACGGTAAAATTGACCCCTAAAAAACGGTGGAAAGTGACCACCTAAAGTTATGCCATCAAAAAAGTAAAAAGTTGTTCGTCGGGAATGGGGTCTAAAGATGGAAGATTTAAGCCCGAGTTAAACTTTTAATTTACTATC
>JAISXN010000046.1 GCA_031270525.1 Candidatus Symbiothrix sp.
GCTTACACCGATAAAATTGTGCGTAAAATGCGCTAAAACGGGAATCCACAGGTTTTTAGTATAATCCAGCAAGTAGCCGAAATAAGCGCCTAACAACAGCCGGGGAACGAAACCGTAAAATTGGAAATGGATAAAACTGAAAATGAAAGCGACCGACCATATAATAATATGTTTATTGCGAATCATATTAGCAAAAATCCGTTGAAGCGCCCCCCTGAAAAGAAATTCTTCCCCGATAGCAGCAAAGACGGCTACAACGAGCACATTAAAAATAAATGCCTGAATGTTTTCGGCATGCAACATGGATTCAATTAATTTGGCCTGGTTCTCTTCCATCGTTTTCATATACTCTTCCACGCCTTTTAAAAAATCGGGGAAAACCATTTGTTGGTTCAGTTGAGTAATCAGGTTCAGAAAAGGTAAAACAAAAATCATGCTTAAAATAGTCCAGAATACCGTTGAACCGTTAAATGGAGTATTCAAATAAAGGTATTCTTTGTAATTTTCGCTGAACAAACAGGCAATTAACAAAGCCGGAAAAACAAAAGTGCCTAATTGGGTAAGAAACTGCATTTCCCTCATATAGGCCGGGTAATCGGCTAAATGCGCCAGGATTTCGTTTATGGCTTCTGCATTGAAACCTGATTTAAAAGCAATTAAAAACAAAGAGGCAGTGCCTCCCGCTATACTCCCGACAATGACAATTCCAATGAACAAAATGAATTGGATAAAACCGCCCGAATCTTTGAATACGCCTTTTAAAAACATCGCATTAGTCTCTGTTAGAAAAATATTTCATGAATTGAATCCGTTCGTGCAAAGATGGATCTTGGATTTCGCCAAAATTCAGTTTTCCTCTGACTTCTTCAAGGGATTTAAAATCTTTGGAAGACATCCATTCCTCCATACCCCGGTTCATCGCTTGGATAAGTTCATTTCCGTGCTGGTAAACGGTGCTGCATAATTCTACGGCCGAAGCTCCGCAAAGAATACATTTGACAATATCTTCCCAATCGTGAATACCTGTACAAGAGGCGATTGAAACGTCAGGAAGTCTGGCGCTCACCACGGAAGTCCACCTGATCGTATCCGCGATTTCGCTGTTCGAACTGAATACGTACCCCGAAAGCGTCTGCATGAGGTGAATGTCTATATCCGGTTGATAAAAACGGCTGAAAAGCACGATTCCGTCCGCGCCGGCTTTTTGCAAATCATCGGTCAGTTTTACAATATGGCTGAAATATTTACTCATTTTTACAATTACCGGAATGTTTACAAGCGACTTAACTTTTTGAGTAATGCGTAAATAAATATTTTCAATGGAATCGGCAGGTTGGTCGATTTCGGTATTTAATCCGAAAATATTCAGTTCAATCGCATCGGCGCCGGCCATTTCAATTTGACGGACAAAATCAATCCATCCGTTTTCACGGTAACAGTTAATGCTTGCAATAATCGGAATACGGCACAATTTTTTAGAGTCTTGTATCAATTTCAAGTAATCTTCCAATTGCATTTCGTTGATTGAATTCAAGATATAATTGCGCGCGTTTGGACAATCCGCCCAAATCGCTCTATGTGTTTGTATTTCAATTTGTTCTTCAAAAATTGAAGGCAAAATAATAGCTCCTACTCCGGCTTTTTCAAGCGCTATGTTTTTCTCCGGTGTATTAGTTAATCCCGAACTTCCTATAATGATAGGATTAATTAAATTCAAACCCGCAAAATTCGTCATCAAAATCTTCTTCATAAATATTATTACGTATGAATTAAATTTAAATACAGAGTACAAAACTATTAAATATATTGGTAAATACCAATAATTAATTCTTAATTCTTTCTCCGAATATCTTGCCGCCGATTCTCACTATGGTACTACCTTCTTCAATAGCAATGAGATAATCATCACTCATCCCCATAGATAATTCATTAAAAAAATGTGCGCCGGCAAAATAAATATCCTTGATTTTCGTAAAAAAAGTATTTAATCCGTTAAATTCACGACGAATTTGTTTTTCGTCACCGGTAAAAGTGGCCATCCCCATCAAACCGGTAATCTGGATATTTTCCAAAGCATCGAAGGCTTTTTCTTTTAATAGTTTCTCAATTTCTTCGTAAAGAAATCCGGATTTGTGCGTTTCCTGTGCAATGTGGATTTGGAGTAAGACATTAATTTTCCGGTCATGTTTTCCGGCATGTCGGTTGATTTCTTCTAAAAGTCGCAGACTATCAACGCTTTGTATCGTATGGATAAATGGGGCGACGTATTTGACTTTGTTTGCCTGCAAATGTCCGATAAAATGCCATTCGATATCCTTCGGTAAATGTTCGTATTTCGGAACCAATTCCTGTGCGTGATTTTCCCCGAAAATACGCTGGCCTGCGTCGTACGCTTCCAATAAAACGGATTCGGGGTGAAATTTCGAAACAGCCGTCAGGCGAACATTATCGGGTAGGGTTTCCTTGATTTTCAGAAGATTTTCAGCTACGCTCATTATTCCTTTTTTTCGGATGAAAACGGAAAAATATCCATAATCATCGTTTCGATAACAGAAACAATAGCATAGTCTGCCATAGTTCCTTTCATACCGTCTTCAAGCACCGTGATCGCTTCTTTCAAATCCGAGGCTTGGGCTAACATTGTGACTGAGGTCCTTTTTTCGGTTCCGTTTTTTTCGTCCAATGTAATAAAGACGACTTTGAATTTATAATACCGGTCTCCGTTTTCGTTGGTAAACAGTTCTGCAATCCGCGCCCTTTTGATATCGGCAACCGTAAATTCACCGCTGATAAAGGGTTTCATTTCCTCGATAATTCGCGCTTCTGCTTCCGTAAACGAAAGGGCATCAACTAAATAAGGTTCTGTTACTCGTTTTTGAACCCCATTTTCCATCATTTTCTCATAAGAGATTTTACATTCGAACCAGTTCATAGTTTAATTGAGAATTGAGAATTGAGAATTAAAAATTAATTATAGGGGGCAAAGTTAGTGTTTTTTTATGGAATTCTGTTTAGAACCATCCGATTAATTTCTTCTATATAACCCAAAATTTCCTCTTTACCCGATTTTTTTTCCGAAGAAGAGGTAAAAACAGGCGGAAGTTCTTCCCAGGTTTCCATCAGTTTGGCTTTATAAGTTTCTATATTTTCCTTTAATTTACTTGAGGAAACTTTATCCATTTTAGTGAAAATAATGACAAAAGGAATTTCATTTTCGCCTAAGCGTGCAATAAATTCCAAATCAATTTTTTGCGGCTCGTGCCGGCAATCCAACAACAGAAAAAGGCAAGTCAAAGCCTCGCGCTGATCTAAATATGCGTCGATAATCTCCTGGATTTTTTCACGTCCTTTTTTCCCCCTTTGCGCATAACCGTAACCCGGTAAATCTACGAGATACCATTCGTCGTTAATCAGAAAGTGATTGATTAATTGCGTTTTACCCGGTTTGGAAGAAGTCATTGCCAAACCTTTTTTACCGGTCAACATGTTAATCAAAGAAGATTTCCCGACATTCGAACGGCCGGTAAAAGCATATTCAAGTCGTCCGTCCTGCGGACATTTCGCAGGATCGGTATTGCTAATTACGAACTCGGCTTTTTTGATATTCATATTTGCCTCTTTATTCTATCAACAGCCGCGAGCGTATCTTCCCGATTCCCGAAAGCCGTAAACCGGAAAAATCCTTCTCCCGACGCGCCAAAACCGGAACCCGGCGTTCCCACTACCTGCACGTTATTTAACAGATAATCGAAAAACTCCCAGGAAGTCATTTGCTTGGGTGTTTGACACCAAATGTAAGGAGCGTTAACGCCGCCGTAACATTTCAAGCCTAAATTTTCCAGGGTTTCTTTAATGATTTTGGCATTCTGCATATAATAGGCGATGGTTTCCCTGGTTTGCTTCAAGCCTTCCGGCGAATAAACCGCTTCCGCACCCCGCTGAATGACGTAGGAAGTCCCATTAAATTTGGTCGATTGGCGCCGTCTCCACATCGCATTCAACGAAAGTGTTTCACCTTTGGACGTTTTCGCAACCAAATCCTTGGGAACAACAGTATAGCCTGCACGCAAACCGGTGAATCCGGCTGTTTTGGAGAAACTCCGGAATTCAATCGCTACCTCGCGCGCACCTTCAATTTCGAAAATGCTGTGCGGCACATTTTCCTGAGAAACAAAAGCTTCGTAAGCCGCATCGTACAAAATCAACGATTGATGTTCAACCGCATAATCCACCCACGGTTTCAGTTGGTCTTTCGTCAAAACCGTACCGGTTGGATTGTTCGGATAACAAAGGTAAATAACGTCTGCTGTTTTCTTCGGGAAAGGAGGAACAAATTGATTAGCCGGCGTACAAGGCAACAGTTCGATTTTGCGGCCTGCCATCAGGTTGGTATCCACGTAAACCGGATAAGCGGGGTCGGTAATCGCTACCTGATTGTCCGGTCCCAGAATATCGCCGATATTTCCGGTATCGCTTTTGGCGCCGTCGCTGACAAATATTTCATCAGCTTCGACGGCAATTCCCCTGTCGATAAAATCGTGTTTCAGGATGGCGTTCACCAAAAAATCATAACCTTCGTAAGGCGCGTATCCCCGCAGGGTTTCGGCTTTTGCCATTTCCCGCGTCGCTTTGGCGATAGCGTCAATCACAGCCGGTGCAATGGCTTGCGTAATATCGCCGATTCCCAGACTAATCACCTTTTTATCGGGATGTTTTCCCTTGTACTCTCCAACTCTTTTTGCTATTTCGGCAAATAAATAATTGTTACCTATCTCGGTATAATGTTCATTAATTTTTATCATCGTTCCATTCTCCTTCAAAGACCGTTACTGCATCGCCGGTCATGTAAATATGATTATTTTCTACATTCCATTCCAAGTTCAAATCGCCGCCTGACAAGGAAATTGTCGCTTTCCGTTCCAGTTTTTTGTTCAAAACGGCGGCTGCTTCCACAGCGCAGGCGCCTGTCCCGCAAGCCATAGTTTCTCCGCTTCCCCGCTCCCACACGCGCATTCGTGCGTGTGTCGGCGACACGATTTCTACAAATTCCGTATTCACCCTTTCCGGAAACATCGGATGATTTTCAACTTCCGGTCCGATTTTTTCCAAATCCAATTGATCAATTCCTTCCGTGAAAATAACTGCATGAGGATTACCCATCGAAACGCAGGTCACGGCATATTTTTCCGGCATAAAATCAATTATTTGGTTAATAAGCGTATCTTCGTTCCATCTCACGGGAATTTTCCGGGTTTCCAATACCGGTTCGCCCATATCGACTTTTACCTTTTTCACCTTGCCGTTTTCGGGAAAGACTTCGAGGATTTTTACGCCGGCTTTGGTTTCCAGCGTAATTACTTTTTTATCGGTATAACCTTTGTCATAGACATATTTAGCGATACAACGCGAGGCATTTCCGCACATCTGGGCTTCCGAGCCGTCGGCATTGAACATTCGCATCCTGAAATCTGCAATTTCGGAAGGCATAATCAAAACCAATCCGTCGGAACCGATACCTTTGTGGCGGTCGCTGATTTGAATGGATAGTTTTTCGGGATTTTCGACTTTTTCGCGGAAACAATCAATATAAACGTAATCGTTTCCCGCTCCGTGCATTTTTGTAAATTTCACTTGGTTTATTATTGATTATAAATAAATTTGTTGTTTAATCGGGCAAAGGTAGGTTTTTTCCGGCAATTTTGCAAGTTTTGAATGCCTCCAATATTCGTTTTATTCGTTTAGATCATAGTATCTCTTCACCTTTTGACTCCGATTTTCAAATATAAAAATATTATTATACTTTTGTACCTTGATAATTTATAATAAATTCCATTCGAACACTTATAATAATATAAAAAAAACAAATGAATACCGACAAAATAGTAGGAAAAAGGATTAAATCCTTACGGGAATCTAAATCCATCGGTTTAGAGGAAATGGCGGAACGCACAGGTTTGGATTCGGAACAAATTACCCGCATCGAAAGCGATAAAGATTTGCCTTCGTTAGCGCCTTTAATCAAAATTGCGCGGGCTTTGGGTGTTCGATTAGGCACTTTTTTGGACGACCAGGATGCATCAGGACCTGTCATTTCCCGTAAAACCAACCGGAAAGAAGGCTTCAGTTTTTCTACTAATCAAACGGCTTCGCATACGCACATGGATTATTACTCTTTGTCGGCCGATAAATCGGGACGGCACATGGAACCGTTTATCATTCAGGTTGCTCCGAGAGAAGAAGGCGAATTTCAACTTTCGTCCCACGAAGGCGAAGAGTTCATTTTCTGCCTAAACGGCTCAATAGAAGTGACTTATGGAGAAAATCCCCATATTCTCGAAGAGGGTGACAGTATTTATTACGACTCCATTGTCGCTCACCATGTACATGCCGCCGATTCGAGAGGCGCTAAAATTTTAGCCGTCATTTATACTCCCGTCTAATGGGTGAACACCATTTCGTAATTTGTAATTCGTAATTGATTATGCAGTTAACAGATAAAACAATAGGCCAATGGCTTGAGTATTGGGCGGAAACTACGCCCGACAAAGAATACATTGTGTATTCCGACCGTGATCTGCGATTTACGTGGAAACAGTTTAACGAAAGAGTAGATAATATGTCTAAGGGATTGATTTCCATTGGCGTAACAACAGGCACGCACATAGGAATCTGGGCGACCAACGTGCCCGACTGGCTGACTTTTTTGTATGCTTCCGCCAAAATCGGGGCGATTGCCGTCACCGTAAATACCAATTACAAGCAACATGAGTTGGAATATCTGACGGAAGATTCGGATATTCATACATTGTGCATTACCGAAGGGGTCTTCGACGGTTCGTATGTGGACATGGTCAATACCATGCTTCCCGAATTGAAGACTTCGCAACGGGGTTACATCAAAAGCGAACGTTTTCCGTATTTGAAAAATGTGGTTTTCATCGGTCAGGAAAAATATCGTGGAATGTATAATACGGCCGAATTATTATTGCTTGGGAAAAATGTTTCCAACCTAAAACTGAACGAATTGAAAAGTAAAGTAAATTGCCATGACGTGGCCAACATGCAATATACTTCGGGAACGACCGGTTTTCCCAAAGGTGTGATGCTGTCTCACCATAACATCGTTAATAATGGTTATTTTACCGGTGAAGGAATGTATTTCACGCCGGAGGATAAACTCTGTTGCTGCGTACCCTTATTTCATTGTTTCGGAGTAGTTTTGGCAACCATGGCTTGCCTGACACACGGGACAACCCAGGTAATGGTCGAAAAATTCGACCCGCTGCTCGTATTGGCCTCCGTTCATAAAGAACGATGTACGGTTTTGTACGGCGTTCCGACCATGTTTATTGCGGAAATGAATCACCCTATGTTTTCAATGTTTGACGTCAGCTCGTTGCGAACCGGCATTATGGCCGGTGCGCTATGCCCAATTGAGTTGATGCGTAGGGTGACCGAACAATTGCATGTTACCCATATCACCAGCGTTTACGGCCTCACGGAATCTTCTCCGGGCATGACCCATTCGGTGATAGAAGATTCTTTTGAAGCGCGTTGCACAACAGTCGGCAAGGAATATCCGTTTACCGAAGTGAAAATCATTGATCCCGAAACAGGCAAGGAATGTCCTGCCGGCATTCAGGGAGAAGTTTGCTGCAAAGGCTATTTGGTAATGAAAGGCTACTACAGGAATCAAAAAGCTACGGATGAGGTAATTGACAAAAATGGTTTTCTCCATTCGGGCGATTTGGGCGTAAAAGATGAAAACGGTTATTATCGGATTACGGGACGTATTAAAGACATGATTATCCGCGGTGGGGAAAATATTTATCCTCGTGAAATTGAAGAGTTTTTATATCATTTACCTGGGGTGAAAGATATTCAGGTAGCAGGTATTCCGTCGGAAAAATACGGCGAAGAAGTGGGCGCTTTCATTATCCGGCAAGAAGATGCTAATCTTACGGTCGATGAAGTCCGAGAATTTTGCAGGGGAAAAATTGCCCGTCATAAAATTCCGAAATACGTTTTGTTTGTCAAGGAATTTCCTTTGACCGGAAGCGGTAAGATTCAGAAATTCAAACTCAAAGATGTAGGGTTAGTAATGTTGAAAGAGCAGGGGATTGAGGTCATATAAGTATAAACTTATTTCTCACTCCGCCTGCTGATACTTCATTTTTTTCTTTCTTTATTTCAAATATACCGAAAGCATCCAGATTTTCTTTTCAAAATCTTTGATGCCGTGATTGGCCAGAGAAACAGTAGCATGATCGCCGGCTTTAATCGCGATGGCATGAAGATCGCGAAGTTCCGCTACAAAGAATTGCAAAGTTTCGAGTACATTGGTTACGCCCTTTTGCCAATCGGAAACGCCCGAAATTTCTTTTACTTTTGCTACTTTCAGGTATTCCGAGAAAGTGTTTGCGGGAACTCTTTCCAGCATAACAATGCGTTCGGCTACTTCGTCAATTTTTTCGGCAAACTGAGTGTAATAATCTTCATACAATTCGTGCAATTCATAAAATTTATCGCCTTGTATGTTCCAATGGAATCCTCTCAGGTTGGTATAAAATACCTGATAATTTGCCAATAACTCATTTAATTTGGGGATAACCGTATCTACTGCGCTCCGGTCTAATCCAACATTGTTTTTTGTTTCATTCATGATTTTCTTTTTTTGTCTGTTAATAATAATTCTTATCTTATCTCTTAATTTTTCTGCAAATATAATTCAAAAAATGATACAAATCAAATCGAAT